>CAYRBE010000164.1:0-5487 GCA_964422345.1 uncultured Dechloromonas sp. | reverse complement strand
TCGTGTTTACCCAGCCAGTTTATCGCTCAACTACGCTTTGGCTGGCAAAACCAGGTATTTTGCCGGGTGAGAAAAAAGTCAGGATTTCAACTTTCCGTGGTTCGTTACAAGAAAAATATATCAAGGCAAAAGGCTGGGATTCGATTAGTGCCGATACTTACACTGAGTTCATTGAGCAGTTTTCAGCGGGGGTTACGAACGCAATGGTTGCGCCATTGATGACCGCTGTCGCGCTGCAAAGAGAGCCTCGTTTTCTGGCGCTAGGGATTGTGGCTACGTCTTTGCGTGTGCCCGAACTCGAAGGTGATGCCTGTTATGTGATTAATCCCAAGCGGGCTGATCTCAAGGAAAAGCTTGATAAGGCGCTGATTGCCGTGCGTGAGCAGGGTGGGTTTGCACGTATCAACACCCAGTATTTGCCGCTTCGCATCAATTGAGTTTCGTCATCATCAAGCGGTAATCTGGTCGATTCTCGCCGTAAAATACGCCCTTTAGCATTCCGGCGCTTCCGGTTAGGGTTTTACTGCATGAATAACATCGAAAAAGTGCCGACAGTCGGCTTTGTCAGCCTCGGTTGCCCGAAGGCTAGTTCCGACGCCGAGCGCATCCTGACCAAACTCCGTAGCGAAGGTTACGAGATTTCGGCGAGCTACGAAAACTCCGATCTGGTTATCGTCAATACCTGCGGTTTTATCGACGCAGCGGTTGAAGAGTCACTCGACGCCATCGGCGAAGCACTCAATGAAAATGGCAAGGTCATCGTCACTGGCTGCCTCGGTGCCAAGGGCGATATTGTCAAAAACACCCATCCTTCGGTATTGGCTGTCACCGGCCCGCATGCGGCTGATGAAGTGATGGGCATCGTCCATCAGCATTTGCCGCAACGTCATGACCCGTTTATTTCGCTGGTGCCGGAGCAGGGCATACGCCTGACCCCGGATCACTTTGCTTATTTGAAGATTTCTGAGGGCTGCAACCATAGTTGTACCTTCTGTATCATTCCATCGTTGCGCGGGCCGCTGGTTTCGCGTCCGGTCGGCGATGTGCTAGCTGAGGCAGAAAGTCTGGCCCGGGCTGGGGTTAAAGAGATTCTGGTGATTTCACAGGACACCAGCGCCTATGGTGTTGATCTCAAATACCGCACCGCCTTTTGGGGTGGCAAGCCAGTTAAATCCCGCCTGAAAGAATTGTGCGAGGCGCTGGCCAGCTTTGGTATCTGGGTTCGTCTGCACTACGTTTATCCCTATCCATCAGTCGATGATGTCATTCCCCTGATGGCTGAGGGCAAGATCCTGCCTTACCTTGATGTCCCGTTCCAGCACGCCAGCCCGCGCATTCTCAAGGCGATGAAGCGTCCGGCCTCGGCTGAAAATACGCTGGAGCGTATCCGTAAATGGCGTGAAATCTGCCCGGAAATCGTCATTCGCTCGACCTTCATTACCGGCTTCCCGGGTGAAACGGATGAGGATTTCGATCAGCTAATCCAGTTCCTCGAAGATGCTCAGCTCGACCGCGTAGGTGCCTTTGCCTACTCCCCGGTTGAAGGTGCCAAGGCCAATGAGATTGCTGGCCTGCCGCCGGAAGATGTCCGCGAAGACCGTCGCCGCTGGTTGATGCAGGTGCAGGAGGACATCAGCGCCGATAAACTCGCAGCCAAGATCGACAGTGTGATCGAAGTGCTGGTTGATGAGGTCGATGAAGAAGGCACGATTGCCCGCTCCAAGGCCGACGCACCGGAAATCGACGGTTTGGTTTATATCGACGGCCATTTCGATGCCCAGCCGGGCGACTTCCTCAAGGTCAAGGTCATTGACGCCGATCACCATGACCTCTACGCCGAGCTTGCTTAAACAATTACCTGAACAACTCGGCGGGATCGTTGGGACGCAATACGTCCTGACTGATCCGGCTGAAATCCAGCCTTTTGTCACCGACTGGCGTGGCCGTTACGCCGGGCTCGCGCAATGCATCGTTTTTCCGGCCGATACTGCCGAAGTTGCTGCGGTCGTTAAAGCCTGCGCTGCCGCCGACACACCCATTGTGCCGCAGGGGGGTAATACCAGCCTGTGCGGCGCGGCAACACCGGATAGTTCGGGGCAGGCGGTGGTGCTCAGCCTGCGTCGACTCAATCAGATTGCTACGGTGGACCCGCTGAATAACACGATTTCGGTCGGGGCCGGTTGTACGCTGGCGGCGATTCAGGCGGCTGCACAATCGGTTGATCGCCTGTTTCCATTAGCGTTGGCTTCGGAAGGAACTTGCCAAATCGGTGGCAACCTTTCAACCAATGCCGGCGGCGTGCAAGTCCTGCGTTACGGCAATACCCGCGACCTGACCCTTGGTCTTGAGGTCGTTCTGCCCAATGGTGAGATCTGGGACGGCCTGCGTGGCCTGCGCAAGGACAATACTGGCTACGACCTCAAACAGCTTTTTATCGGGGCTGAAGGCACGCTGGGCATTATCACCGGGGCCGTACTCAAATTGTTTCCCCGCCCGAGCATGCAGACAACCTGCTGGCTCAACGTCGCTTCACCGAGTGCTACGGTGCACCTGCTAAATCAGGCAAAAACCGCCTTTGATGCGCAGTTGACTGCCTTCGAGCTGATCTCCGAAACTTCGTTGGCGCTGGTTCTAAAAAATATCCCGGAGACCCAGCGCCCATCTGCTAGTTCGCCTTGGTATGTGCTGGCCGAGTTCAGTGATACCAGCAGCTATTCTCTTGAGTTCTGGCTGCATGCGCGGCTGGAGTCCGGCGAGATCAGCGATGCAGTGCTGGCTCAATCCGAAACCCAGTCCGCTCAGTTGTGGCGCTTGCGCGAGAGTATTTCTGAAGCGCAAAAGATCGAAGGGGTCAGCATCAAGCACGATATTGCCGTGCCGGTTTCGCGGATTCCCGACTTTCTGGCCCAGGCCGATGCTGCACTAGAGGACAGATTCCCGGGGATTCGGGTCGTGGCCTTTGGTCATGTCGGTGACGGCAACCTGCACTACAACGTGTCAAAGCCGGATGCTCTGGATAACGCAACTTTTCTTGAGGCTCAACCGGAAGTGAATCGTCTGGTACACGACATGGTCAATGCGCTCAATGGCTCGATTTCAGCCGAACATGGGATCGGTCAGCTGAAACGTGACGAGCTGTTGCGGTATAAAAGTGGTGTGGAAATTGAGTTAATGCGGACGATTAAACAGGCTCTTGACCCGCGTGGCGTGATGAACCCTGGCAAAATTATTTAATCTGACATCCCAACGCCAAAGGGCAGGGTGAAGCTGAATTGGCTACCTTTCCCGAGTTCACTTTGAATCTCCAAGTGACCACCAAGTAGCTCAATCAGCTTACGTGCAATCGGCAAACCAATCCCGATGCCTTCGTGTTTTCGAATGCTTGATCCATCACCTTGGACAAATAGCCCGGTCAGTTGCGGCAAAACTTCTGGTGCAATCCCCGGCCCTGTGTCTGTGATCGAAAACCTCAGCTTGATTGAGGATGGGGTGGTTTCGGCTATCTTAATACCGACACCGATACTGCCACGCTCGGTGAATTTAATTGCGTTGCCAACCAGGTGAGCAAATATTTTTCGTAACAGCTCGATGTCACCGATCAGGATGTCGGGCAGTTTTTCTGGTTCATGAAGCGTAATCGCCAAACCCTTGGTTTCTGCCGCAAGCTGATGACTTTGTGTGAGCATCGGTAGCAAATGGTTGGCCGGAAACGGACCAGTACTTGCATGTGTTTGCCCCGCCTCAAGAGCAGAAAGTTCGATCAGTTGATTGATTAGTTTCAGCAGCTTTTCTGACGATTGGCGCATTGGGGTGAGCAGGCTGCGTTGATCTTCGCTGAGATCTTCCAGATCAAGTAATTCACTTAAACCCATAATGCCGTTCATTGGCGTGCGTAGTTCATGGCTGACATTAGCCAGAAACTCGGTTTTTGCCCGGTTGGATTGTTCTGCAATCAGACGCGCCTGATCCAAATGGTCCACCAGCGCTTCTTTTTCCTGCTCAAGACGAAAGGTGTTTTGCAGGGCATCGTAAAAGTAGTCTGCGCTGCGGGTTGAGATCAGTAAAAAAAGGAGCGCCATGGCGCTGAATGCAACGTGCAAGGCATCCTTGCCCATGCCACCAATCGCCACTGCAATCACAATTGGCCAGGCGTAACTGCGAAAGACTTGGCGGCTTGCAGCAAGTACCGGAACTGCCCCGGCAATCATGCCAGCCATAACGAAGGCGCTGAACAACTGAAGAATGGTGCTGCCATTGAGCATGAATAACAAAGCGCCACCGGCCCAGATCAAACCGCTGACAAACGCACCTGCCTGGGCACGCTTTAGCCATAAAGCAACGTTGAGTTGCCTTTCGATTTCATTCTCGCGGTCGAAATGAAATGCGGCAAACATACGCATGCCCGCGATTGCTATTGCAAACAACCACCAAATAAGCAGTGATGCCGTATTGATTTCGCCTGATGCAATCCAGACCAGAAACGAGGCGTTGATGATTGAGGTGATCTGCCCCAGCCGCACATTGCGGTAGAGCAGTTCAACCTGACGACCTAGAACGAAGGGATTGGTACTTGAGTTCAATGCAGCTTTTGGCCTGTAGTTGCTTCAAATAATTTAGCGACATCTTCCGGAGTGAAACGGTAATTCCGGTTGCAAATGTCATCATTAATTACTATTTCACCATGTTCTGCAAGAATTGTCTCGGCATCTTCACGGCCGATGCCGCGAATCATGTCGCGCACCTTATCCCAATCCTCCGGGCAATGATAAACGACGGTACTCGGGTCATACAGACGAACGCCGTGGGTTTCCATTTCGTTATGAAAGAGGCGGGTGAGCAGGGTAATTGCATCAAGGTTCAACAACTCCTCCGGTTTGACCGTGGTGCCGAGATGGGAAATCCGGTTCCAGCCATCCGGATCGCAACCATCGGCATCGGGCATTTTCTGCAGGAAGAGGCAGGCTGCACCTTGCTCGCTGGCGGTCACGAACAGCTTGGATGGCTGCTGCTCGGATTGTTCAAGGTAATGCTCAAAAATTTCAGCAATGCTGTCGCCAACCAGTGGCACATAACTTTGGTAAGGCTGTCGGGCATCCGGCATGTCGAGACTCATCATCAATTGCCCGCCTTGTGCTGCGCCGAGCAACACCGGGACGGGGGCCGCGAGAACGACTGGGTTGCTGCGTGCCATCCCGCGCATTTGCAGCTTTTCATTACAGTCGAGAACGAGCAACTGAATTGGTCCGTTACCGCGCAATTGCAAGGTCAGGCGACCGGGGCTTTTGAGCTGGGCCGCGATCAGCGCCGTGACAGCGGCGGTTTCACCCAGCAATTTGGCGACCGCCGGCTGATAATCACGACCGTGCTGCATCTGTTCCCAAGTGTCGCCCAATTGAATGAGTGCCCCACGAATATTCAGTTTTTCAAACAGGAAGCGGCGTATGGTGCTTTCGCTCATTTCAGTTGCTCCGCGTAGTTTTCCGGGGT
>CAYRBE010000163.1:0-5565 GCA_964422345.1 uncultured Dechloromonas sp. | reverse complement strand
AGCGGTTTTGGATTAACATGCAAACTCGTTATGACCTTGAAGTTGAAAAAGACCGTCTTCAAGACCGGCTTGATAAAGAAGTGCATATTTACGCAGTGGCGCCATAAAAACACGCTAATTTTCCGGATTTCTGAACCATGCACAAAAGCGAGTACTTCAAGTACTCGCTTTTGTGTCTTCGCTGCTCAGAGGTTAGCGGGAAAGCGACATTTCATTACGGCGTATCGTGAATATCCGGCTTGCCGACCACCCAGACAGGGAGGTAGCCCTGCCCAGTACCATTGCTCTTTGTGTTGTAGGTGCGCCCATCGCGATCGGCAACCACGATATAAGCGTTCCATTGACCCAGGAAGTCGGTGCCGAACAGTTTAGCCGTGCAGACCACAGGGTTGCCTGTAGGAGTGTTTTCCCAGCTTCCGGAGGATGAAAGCGTGTTGTACAAAACACCATTGGCGGCGTCGCCCCGGGTCGCGCTGTAAACATAGATGTTGATCGAGTAGGGCGGCACACCACCAGAGATTGTGCCGTAGAGCCGCTGGCAAGAGAGAGGTCCGTACGGGGCTGGTAGGCTCGGTCCGTTGAGGACCAGGCCGGTGTATTGAGAGTAAATCCTCCCGATCAGGGGCTGGCCAATCGTGACCGTCACGCTGTCTGTTGCCGACCCGGCCGCGTTGGTACAGGTAATCGTGTGGACATACGTACCCCAGGGAACGTTGTTCAGGTCTTTGGATCCGTTAAAGCTTACCGATCCGGTCCAGTCAACATAAGACGGGTTTGTGGATGCGGTGCAGGTGGCTGCATTTGTGCTGGTCCAGGACAACGTGTAGTAGCCAGGCACGATGGTTTTTGAGATGGGACCATCGGAGCTATCCACTTTCAAGTCGACAGTCGGCGGAGCATTGATCACGGTGACGGTTACCGTGTCAGACACAACTGTACCAGCCACGTTTTGGCAGTTCATCGTGTACACATATGTACCCACAGCCATATTCGTTTGAGGAACGGTCTTGGTAATGTTATTAGATGTGCCAGTTTGAGTTGAAAACGCTCCAGTGCCTGCGCAACTCGATGCATTGGTACTAATCCAGGTTGCGTTATAGCTTGCCGGCTGAGCAAAAGTCAAATTCGTATCTGAGCCGTTAATCTTCACATCTACAGTCGGCGCAAGGACAACGTTTACCGTTATCGAATCGGAAGCTTGTACTCCGATCGAATTTTGGCAGGTAACGCTGTAAATGTAGGTCCGGGCGCTCATATTGTTCTGCGCCAGAGTTGTTGTTACCCCGTTTGATGTCAGCGGTTGAAGAGAGCCGAAGTCAGAGCTGGTCGTGCAAGAGGTCGCGTTGGCGCTGATCCAGGTTACAGTATAAAAAGCTGGCGCAGTAAAAGATAGGGCGTAATCTTGACTGTTGACCTTCACATCAACGGTCGGGTTCGGAGGATTTACCGTTACGATCGCGCTATCAACCGCCGCTGCCCCGGCTGCGTTGTAACAGGTCATCTTGTAGATATATGTGCCTGCGGTCATATTGGATTGTGGAACGGTTTTTGTGATTCCGTTTTGAGTACCGGATTGACCGGCGAATTGGTACATACCGGAGCAGTTCGTAGCGTTGGAGCTGATCCAGGTCGCGTTGTAAGAGGCAGGAGAGATGAAGGTCTGATTGGTGTCCAGGCCGTTGACCTTAACGTCCACAGTCGGAGGCGCGTAAATATAAGCAGTCACCGAGTCGGAAACAGCACTGCCGGCCAAGTTATAGCAGGTCATTGTGTAAGTATATGTGCCGGCAGCTAAGCTGTTTTGCGCCACGGTTCTCGTTGTGCCGTTTTGAGTCCCCGACTCGCCGGTGAATGATCCTGAGCCAGAGCAACTTGAGGCGTTCGTGCTGGTCCAGGTCGCGTTGAAACTTGCTGGGGATGTAAAATATTGGGTCGTGTCATACCCATTTATTTTTACGTCCACACCCGGCATGGCAACCGGATAAACGGTCACCGAATCCGAGGCCGCGACTCCGACATCGTTATAACAGGTCACCGTGAAAGTTGAGTTCGAGTTGATTGTGTAATACTGTCCCCAGGCAGTGACATAGCTCTGCCGGGGCATACCCGCCAGCGCATTACTGCCGTCGCAGAACTGGACGTTGCTGTTCGCCGCCCAATAAATATATGTGGAGGCTCCAGTCGTGACGTATATGGGGCCATTCGACCAGTTTGCCTGGATATCGGCCGAGGTCGGGTCATAAACGTAAGCCGTAACCGACGCTGAAGAAGAGCCGCCAGACCCGGAACATGTGAGGGTGTATGTGTATTGAGTGTAGCGGCTTCCGCCGGCGACATTAGATAGCCACTGGCTGCCGTTTAGGGCAACGCCCCCGGCCCAGTTGGTGTTGCAGGATGTTGCGTTGCCAGATGTCCAGGCGAGAGTATAGGCTGTTCCTTCGGGCCGCCAAACCGTACTGGTGCCGTCAATGGTCAGTGTCACAACGGGGGGTTCAGGCCGTTGCGTAAAGTCCAGAGCGCGGAAAAGAATTTTACCGTTTGATGCATTCAACTGCCAGGTGCATTCGGCAGCTGTGGGGATGGAGTACCGGGAGCTGTTTACAAACCCGAGGGTACTTCCATAATACATATTGCCCTCAGCGAATTTTGTACCGCAAGCATAGGCATAAAAATAACCGTTCCCTTCACCGCCGTTGTATGTTCCGGCGCCGGTCTGCACACGAATATCCTGTCCTTTGATAAATCGTCCCCAGACGTTTCCGCCATTGTTAATCTGCGTAACCCATTCATTGCAGCCGTTACCCCCACAGCTCTGGTTATTGTCAGTGCCTGAATAAGGGTCCGGATATATGCTAAGGTCTGGCGTGGAGGTATTGTCAAAATGCCAAATAAGAACCCATTGGGCATTATTCCATGCGATCATCGATGTTTCTTGATCGTAAACGCGCCGGCTCTGTAAATAATAAGGTTGGGAACTTTGCGCTTCGGCAGGTTTTGCTGGCAGCGTAAAGACAGCCACAAGTACGGCGATCACGACGGTGAATGCAAGAGCATATTTTTTGATGAAGTTTTGGTCGATTTTCATATAACACCCCGGCGCTACACATGTGAATAGGCGGAAACTCGCTGCCTAAATCTTATCAGGGCAGGAGCGTGATAGGCGTGACAGCGGCGTGACCTGGAAGGTCAGTATGAAATCGGTTATTTTTTTGCGATCTGAACCACGATCGAAACGACGAAAACGATCACGCACAAAATCATTCCAGCGGTGCTCATCATCCCCTGCGCGGATCGTTTTCCGACATAACCTGAAACGATTCCAATAAGGGCCATCGGAAGGCCGCAAATCAATGGTTCGCCCATCAGGGATAATAATGCTGCCACTCCGAAGAACACCGAGATGTAGCCAAAAAACTTCTTGTCGATTTGCTGAATGAACTCGAGCATATGCACCATCCAGGGTTGAAAATGTCGGCGCGATTATAGCATTCGGTCAGGCAGGTTCTGGAAATATTTTTCCGGTAATCGCCGGCGCGGTCCTTGCGCTTTTCTTCAAGCAAGACGATAAGGTATAACGCGATTGCCGTAACCGCAACAAAGATCCACCCTTTGATTGTTGCGATAAAAGCATAAGTTGGAACATCGCGAGCAAAGGCCGTCAGCAGATGGTCAGATAATAAAATCCAGATTATTCCACACGCCCGTAATAAACGGGGATCCAGGATTTCATCTTTGTTTGGGTTGCTTCATGGGGCCTCAATTAGCTAATCGTTAGCAAGTATATAAGCGCGGTCCATCGCGCTGGGGGCTATTGTACATAACCAGGTCCGAATTTCCAGAAGAATTTTGTATTGTTTTTCAGTTGCAAAGAATAGGATATTTTCATCTCAAAGTATTGCTTGCCGGAAAAGCAGTATCTGATGAGGAAAGATCGACAGAAATAGTCTAAAACCCGAAAACTGGTCGGTCGGGTCACGCTCCCGTCACGTCTGCAATTTTCACGGCATGCTATTCTTTCACTGTCAGAACGAAGTGCTCACCGGGGTCGATAACACACCCACTCAATGGGCCGGTTTTTAGCCGCCAAAAGTAATTATCTGTGGTTCTCATCCCCGTTCACTTCCTGACAAAAAAAACTGGCTTTAGCCAGTTTTTTTCTTAAAACCAGTTGTTTCAGAATGCCCAAGAAATCACCGGGGAGTTTTGCCTTCGAATGCCAGTTGCTCGACATCGAATGGGGCGTCCCATTTCCACAGATTCAATTCGCCTTTTGCTGGAATGGGCGTTTTGAGATGAAGGATGGCGGTCAACAACCAGGCGTGCCGACCGGGCGTGTAGTCTCCCAACGTGCGTTCAAGCAATGGAAGAGATGGGGCGATGGCCTCCGTCGGGAAAACATCTTTCAGTGTCACCACTGCGAGCACGCACCCTAAAGGGAACTGGTTGGGGGTGGTAATGCCGGCCGAGATTATAAGCGGCGAAAAGGATCTTGGCGACAAACGGCTCTAGATGCCTCGCCAAAGCCTTTGGCAGCATGGATCGCCAGAAGCCCTCGGTGTGTCGTACCGAAGTGTCGTGTCCGACATAACTCAAGAAATGGATGGAATCCAGCGTAACCCAAGAAAAAGAGGCTCCCATATCTGGCAATACCTTGATAATAGAACGGCTAGTGGCATATCTAGGGCTCGAAATTGCGCCATTAGCTGTTTCTAAGAAATCCCGTATTCTTGAAATACTGTGGACGAAATCTCCGTATTCGAGAAATTTCGTGGATGCGAAGCAGCCAATGTCAGAAAAACAAGCCAGTTTTACCCTGTTTTTGAGCAAACTTACCAGATAAGTATTCGTTCAATGACACTTATGCGAGTAGACGTAACAACTAGAAAACGGCACCTTTTTCCTTCGAACGCAAAGGGATTGGAATAAAACTTCATACGCAGTTTCTGAGTTTTATCCCAACCATGGTCACCCTCCCCGTGACTGCCCATTTTTCTTTGTTTTTTCCATATACATCGCCTGATCTGCTAATTTGAGAACCTCACTTAATGAGCAATTCTCATCACCACAGGCTGCACCGACCGATAGGCTTAAGGTCTGTTCAGGTGGGAAGCCGAGATTGTTATGATCCAGGCTGTTTTTCAACCGCCGCATCACCTGAGAGGCTGTCGCGGAATTGGTGTTGGGCAAAATAGCCACAAATTCATCCCCACCGATCCTGGCTACCAGGTCTTCGCGACGAAAAACGGTTTTCAAAACCTCGGCGGCCCGGCATAGAAGGTCATCCCCTGCGCTGTGCCCCAGGGTATCATTAACTCCTTTCAGTCCATCGACATCCATCATCAAGATACTGATGGGGAACTGCCGGCTTTGCTGAAGCCGTTCAATTTCTGTCTCAAAACATCGCCGATTAAAAAGGCCGGTTAAAAAGTCATGCGTGCTCTGGTATTGGAGTGAATCTTCCAACTGTTGGCGTTCGCTAATATCTCGAATGATCCCGGTGAACCCAATTTCCTTACCGGACTGCCAATTGGACAAAACAAGCTCGATGGGGATTTCTGCTCCATC
>CAYRBE010000162.1:0-5567 GCA_964422345.1 uncultured Dechloromonas sp. | reverse complement strand
CCAGATGGCGGTGGCGAACTGCATGGTCGGGTTGATGTACATCAGCATCCCGACGGTGGCGAGATCAAGGCGCTGGGTGGCTGCGGCGAAGAACATCAGGGGCAGGGCGGTGAGAATCCCGGCCCCGATCAGTAATGCTACGGTGTACTGGCCCTCAGGGGCAAAAACCAGATGCCCGCTTTGCGCCATCCACAGCGCGTAAATGCCGCACACCGGCAACATGACCAGGGTTTCCAGCCACAGCCCGGAGAGTGCATCGACCGGCACTTGTTTGCGGACCAGACCATAAGAGCCAAAGGTGGCGGCGAGAAATAGTGAAACCCAGGGCAGGCTGCCGAGGGTGATAATTTCATTGAGAATCGCTGCAAACGCCAGTCCGACTGAAATCCATTCCAGCCGGTTGAGGCGTTCTTTCAGGACGAGCAGGCCGAGCAGGACATTGACCAGCGGTGTCAGAAAATAGCCGAGGCTGGAGGCGACGACCTGTTGATTGGCCACCGCCCAGAGAAAAACCAGCCAGTTGCTGCCAACCAGCAGGGCAGCCAAGGCGAGCATGGCGAACTGGCGACGATTTTTGAATATCGTTTGTACCTTGCCCCAGCCGCCGCGCAGGGTAAGCAAAATACCGACAAAGATACAGGCCCAGACGGCGCGGTTGGACAGCACATCCATCGGCGAGACATGCGACAGCTGGCGGAAATAGAGCGGAAAGAAACCCCAGATCACATAGGCCAGCAGCCCGAAGCCGATGCCGGCCAGATGGGTGCTTTTATTCATCAGGCTTAGGACTTGTCGAGCAGGAGGTGCAGCGCTGGCGAGCGGTAGTCGCGGCGGTAAAGCACCAGCAGAACCCCCAGCGCCAGCCCGGCCAGCGCAATCGGGTGGAGCAGCCAGCCTGAAGCGGCCAGCCCGAAGTAATAGGCGCGAATCCCCCGATTGAAGTCATCCCCGGCCAGATTGTTGGTGCCAGCCAGTTTGCGGGCGTAATTGTCGATGCCAGTTTCGCCGGTTTTGCCCTGCGGCGCAGCGCCGAGCAGAATCGACAGCAAATTGAACTGACGGAGCGACCAGGTGAATTTGAAATAGGCAAAGACAAAGCTGGCGAGTAACAGCATCAGCTTTATTTCCAGGAGTTCGCGGTTGCCCAACCCGCCGAAAGGCAGTTCCGAGGTCACGCTGAGCAGCTTGTCAGCAGCTCCCAGCGCAGCGAGCAGGCCAGCGATGATGTAAATCGTCGTATTGGCGTAGAAGGAAACGCTGGTCATCAGGTTGCCGATCAGGGTCGAATCCATTACCCGGATATCGCGCTCCAGCATGCCGTAGGCCCATTGCAGGCGAAAATTTTGGCTGGTCCCGATCAGGCCTTCGGCCCCCCATCGGCTGTGTTCTGAAAACCAGGCATAACCGGCCCAGCAGGCAAAGAAAATTGCCAGTGAAATCCAGTCTATGGTCGAAAGATGGGGAAGTGCGTGCATGAGCCGAAGTTTGCCACAAGGCGGCAGGATTCGGCAGCCGACATTGTGGCCGGATGGCCTTGGGAGGCGCGCTCAGATTTGAACGCGTCTCCTCACGGCTTTAATTACTTGCTTGGGCGGCCGGTTTTGATCCGCTCAACCGAGGCAAGCACTTTGAACAGTTCGCTTTCCGGCAAGGCATTCAGCACGGTTAGCCCGGCGCGCAACAGCTCGCCTTTTTTGATTTCCTTGCCTGCCGCCAGCGCGCGTTGCTTCAGCGTGTTAAACAAAGCGTAGTCGGCTTCCGGAATGGTGAAGCTGTCGCGCACCATTTTGGCTTTCTTCGGGGTGGGGGGCTTGGTCTTGACTTCCTTGGCCTCTTTGACGGCCTTGGCTGGTTTGACTTCTTTGACCGCCTTGGCTACCGCCGGTTTGGCTTGATCTTTTTTGACTACCTTGGCTTTTTCTACCGGGGCGGCGGCAACGGCTGTTTTTGCCGGGGTTTCAGCTGTTTCTACTGGTGCTTCTGCGGTTGCTTGTGCCGGTGCTACAGGCGCTGAAGGTTTTGCTGCTACTGGTTTTTTGGCGCTTTTCACCGGAGCTGCTACTTTTTCAACGGCTGCGGTCTCAGGTGCTGGAGCGGCAACGGTCAAGACTTCTGCTTTGGTTTCAATTGCGGCAGCAGGTGCTGATGCGGGCGTCGATTTTTTTTGAACTGGCCGGGATGTTTTGCGCATTTCGCTCTCCAAAACGGATTAAAAAGATATAAACTGTATAAACACTTTATATTGAAAAACAGGCTTCGGCAAATTTAATGCGCAAAATTATGGTGGCTAACCCCAAAGGAGGGTGTGGCAAGTCAACAATGGCGGTTCATCTGGCGTGCTGGTTTGCGCGTTACGACGAAATTGTCTATCTGGGTGATCTGGATCGTCAGCAGTCAAGCCGGCAGTGGCTGGAGCAAAGGCCCAAGGCGGCTTCCCCGATCCGGCACTGGCGGACCAGCTGCGAGAAATTTACTGCGCCGCCGAAAGATTGCAATGTGGCTATTCTGGACACACCGGCCGGGTTGCATGGCAAGCAATTAAAGGCGATGCTCAATGAGGTTGACCGAATTGTGGTGCCGGTTTCCCCGTCAAAATTTGACATGCTGGCAAGTCAGGAGTTTTTTGAGGAACTTGCTGAGACAAAGGCGGTGCGCAAAGAGCGGGTCGGGATAGCGATTGTCGGGATGCGGGTTGATCCGCGCACCCATGCTTCGCAGCAACTGATGAAGTTTTTGCAGCAGTTTGATTTGCCGCTGGTGACCTGCATCCGGAGTGCCCAGCGCTATGTCAATGCAGTCGAAACTAGCTTGACCCTATTTGATAGTGATGAAGCAAGTACCACTGACCGGGCGCAGTGGCAGCCATTGCTTGAATGGCTGATTAGCCGGCGCTGATTCAGGCGGCGTCTAGTGATGCGATCAACTGGTCCGACTTTCTAAGCCGTTCAGCTATCACACGTAAAACTTGCGTAGCAAAAAATGGTGTTTGCTGGACTAGAAACTGGAAGCGTTTTTCATCGACCGCGACAAATTCGCAATCAGTTGTGGCGATCACTGTGGCAGAACGTGGTCCATCCAGAACGATGCTGACCTCACCGACGATGCTGCCAGTTTGCAAGGTCTCGACCACACGGTTTTTGACCAGAACTTCAGCGCTGCCATTGGTCAGGACAAACATTAAATGACCAGGCTCGCCTTCGGTAAATAATGGCTTTCCGGCGGGTACGCGAACGATTTCCGGATTGTGTGCAAAAAGATTGATGAAAACCATGAAGCCCGGCTCCAAAAAATAGGTGCCTAAATATACTCTGAATAGGGTGTATACAGAAGATGGATGACCTAAATCCCTGCTTTTGCAGGATTATTCTAAGTGATTTGATTGCGTTACTTCTTCGATTCAGCTTTGTTCAGCCAATCGAGCAGGCAGGCATATAAATCATCCGGGCGGCAGGGTTTGCTTAAAAAATCATCCATCCCGGCAGCAATACAGTTTTCCTGATCCGTGTCGAAGGCATTGGCAGTCATGGCGATAATGGTTAGGGGCTTGCCGTTCAGGCGCTTGCGGATTTCACGGGTGGCTGCCAGGCCATCCATCTCCGGCATCTGCATATCCATCAAAATCAGGTCGTAGGCTTTGCTTCCGGCCATTTCCACCGCTTCCCGTCCGTTGCTTGCCAGGTCGACCAGCAGGCCGGCATCAGTGATGACTTCCTGAGTGATTTCTTGATTGATCGGCTCGTCTTCAGCGACAAGTATCCGCGCCCCGCTGTGGCGGAGTTTTAGCTGTTCGCATATATCCAAGGTCGTTGCTTCAGCCTTGTGAGTTGCGGCTGGCAGGATACTCGGCTCAATATTTTCGTTCGAGCGTTTCAGGCGGACAGTGAACCAAAACAGACTGCCTTTACCCGGCCAACTTTCGGCATTCGCATCGCCTCCCATAAGTTGGGCGATATGGCGAGTGATGGAAAGCCCGAGGCCGGTACCGCCATGTTTTCGGGTCGTCGATTCATCAGCCTGGCGGAATGGGGAGAACAGTTCCGACAGCGTTTTCGCCGGGATGCCAATCCCAGTGTCCTCGACCTCAAAGCGGATCAGCGTTCCCAAAGTGTTTTCCTCAATTGCCCGGTAGCGAATGGTGATGCTGCCCTGTTCGGTAAACTTAATCGCATTGCTCAGGTAATTTAGTAAGGATTGGGTCAGTCGGGTGCCGTCGCCAAGATAAATGCCGGGCGTTTCCGGGGTGTCTATACAGAGCGTCAGTCCTTTGCTCTGGGCAACCTGGCCGAGCATGCCGGTGACGGTGGCGATAATCTGCTTGAGGTTGATTTTTTCCTCGGAGAGCGTCAGTTGCCCGGCATTGATTTTCGACAGATCCAGAATGTCATTGACGATGGCCAGCAAGTGTCTGGCCGAGCGATCAATTTTTTCCAGACGTGCCGCCTGCTTCTCCGACAGGGTGTCGCGACTCATCAGGTAGGTCATGCCGAGAATGCCGTTCATCGGCGTGCGAATTTCATGACTCATGTTGGCCAGAAAGGATGTTTTGGCCCGCCCTGCAGACTCAGCGGCATCACGGGCGCTGACCAGATCCTTGGTGCGTTCGAAAATCAGAGATTCAAGGTCGTCGCGGTGCTTTGCCAGGCGGTGTGAGTGTTTTTGATGCACCTCGGCCATGACACGCAGTACATCCTGCACCGACCCCACGCCGAGATAGCAGCCATCGGATACGATAACAAAGCCGTCGGCCACCACTTTTTCGCCAGCACCGGCAATCAGGATCGAAAGTTCCTGCAAAGGGGTGCCGACTTCAACCACCAAGGGGTCTTTGTCCATGAAGCTCAGGCAGCTTCGGTCAAGATAGATTTCCTTGTAGAAGGGCTTGGCCAGGCTGCTCATCAAAATCGACTGGTTGATCAGTCCGATGGGTCTTTGCGAATTGGTGTCGATAACCGGCAGGCTCACCAGATCAGGGCGGCGGTTAAAGATCGATAAAACCATCCGGTTTTTTGCGGCAATGTCGATCGAAATACATTCTTTCAACACATGGCCGGCCTGAGGGATCTCGTCGTTCAAGCCATTATTCAAGCTGTCCGAGATCTCTTTGCGCTTGCTTTCAGCTAATTCATGATTCATTGTGGATTGCTCCATTACTAATGATTTGTGCAATACCAAGGCTATTCTATTTTTCTTTCCGTTTGATGACGGGGGCAAGAGGTCGGAAATAACGGGGGGTGTTGTTTTGTCTTTAAACTACACTTGCCCCTTTGCTAACAATTGCCTGAGAGTCCCATGTTCAAGCCCGATATTTGCCAGCCAACCGGTACTGCAGAGCTAGCCATGCTCGATGTTTACATGCCGATGATGAAGTCGGCCGCGATTATTTCAGCCGGTCGTCTGGGACTGTTTGAAGCACTGGCGCAAGGCCCGCTGACGGTTTTAGGATTGGCCGAAACAGTTCACGCCAGCCCGCAAGGCATCGTCACGCTGAGTGAGTTTCTCGTCACGCTGGGTTATCTCGAAAAGCACGGTGAAACTTTCGCCAACACGGCCAGCACCCAGCGCTGGTT
>CAYRBE010000161.1:0-5576 GCA_964422345.1 uncultured Dechloromonas sp. | reverse complement strand
CGCCCGCTTCAAGGCCAAGGCCAGCAAGGCCAAGCAGGCACAAAGCCGGGTTAAGGCGCTCGATCGCATGGAAAAGATTGCCCCCGTGTTGGCCGATGCCGAATTTACCTTCGAGTTTCAGGAGCCACAAAACCTGCCTAACCCCATGCTCTCTATGATGGAGGTCAGCATCGGCTACCCGCCACTGGAAGACGCACCTGCCGGCACACCGCCGACGACTATCGTCCGCAATATCAACCGTTCCGTCATGGCCGGCCAACGTATCGGCATCCTCGGCGCCAACGGCCAGGGCAAATCAACGCTGGTCAAGACCATCGCCTGCGAACTGGCGGCGATCAGCGGTGACCTGACCGAAGGCAAGGGACTAAACATCGGCTATTTTGCCCAGCAGGAACTCGACGTACTGCGTCCGCAAGATACGCCGCTCGAACACATGGTGCGGCTCGCCAAAGAAGCTATTGCCTCTGGCCGCAGCAACGTACCGGGGCGCGAACAAGAGTTGCGTAACTTCCTCGGCACCTTCAACTTTGGTGGCGAAATGGTCAGACAGGCCGTCGGCACGATGAGCGGTGGCGAAAAAGCGCGTTTAGTACTGTGCATGATCGTCTGGCAACGTCCGAATTTGCTGCTCCTTGACGAACCGACCAACCACCTCGACCTCAACACCCGCGAAGCCCTCGCCGTTGCCCTCAACGAATTTGAAGGCACCGTCATGCTGGTCAGCCACGACCGCGCCCTGCTGCGCTCAGTGTGTGATGAGTTCTGGTTAGTTTCCAAGGGTGGGGTTGAGCCGTTCGATGGCGATCTCGAAGACTACCAGCGCTACCTGCTTGAGGAAGCTAAACGTACCCGTGAAGAAGCAGCAAATGAGGGGAAAAAAGCCGCCTAAACAACGGCCATTAAACTTGATCAGAGAGGACTTTGCTCAAAGGCAAGTCCTCTTCAAGAATATGTCGCTCGAACCAATACTCGACAAATTTCAGCAAGCCGAAGACATCTTTTTTCCCCAGCCTGACCTTGGCAATACCCTGGCGGATAGCCGTAATCATAATATCGTGCTTGGCGGCATGCTTTGAGAAATCGTAGCCAGCCGCTTTAGCCAAGCGTTCTTCAGTTGCAAAATGCAATTGTAGAAAATCCAGCAAAGCCTCAGCCGAAGCATCAGGCAAGCAGTTTTCTTCAATACAAATTATTTTTATCTCGGTCAGCTTGGCGAAAAGCTCGCGATGCTGCTCATCGATTTCCGGCACAGCCAGAACCAATGAGCCAGGCAGAAAATATGCCGTATCACCACGCATTACTCACTCCAAATCAAAACCTTCATCATTCGGCGACGAAATAACGTCATTGCCATTGTGGCATGATTTTATCTGTATGGCTCGAAAGGAGATTAAGCGGAGCGAGAAAACAATCCGGCCTGACCTGCAGGCCAGACTGGCGCCTTATTTGGCGCCGGGCTTACGACCAGGAGCTGCGGGTGGTGAGTAACCAGAGATCCGGCAAAGGAAGCCTTCAATTGGCTTGCCATTGGTATAGCGGGTTACGGTGCACTGAGAGATTTCACCTTGCGCAGAAAGCTCGGCAAGCGAAAGGCGCACATCAGCAATCGAAATCCCGGTGGCGACCTGAATTTCTGAGTCGAGCAGTTGTCCGTGCTTTTTCAGGTGTTGAAGAACTGTCGCGGTATGCATCTGAATCCCTTTGCAAAAACGTCGGCAACTAGATCAGGACATACGAAAGTCATAGGCCACTGCAGTTACGCAACAAATAGAAAGCACAAAGCCCATTCCGTAGAATGGGCTGCGTACTTAAATACTTGGTGGCCAATCGCGGAATCGAACCACGGACACGCGGATTTTCAATCCGCTGCTCTACCAACTGAGCTAATTGGCCAAAACGAGGGCGCATTATACCGAAGCACCAACACCTCCGCAAGGGAATCTAAGCAAAATCAGACAATAATCGTCACCATCAAGTACCCACCGGTGGAGACTGGCGATAGAGCTCTGAAAAGTCATCAGGAATCGGCATCGGCGGGAGTGGCGGATACCAGATCGCGAACACCACCCGAGCCACCGCGCCACGCCCTTTTGGATTAGGGCGCAAGGCAGCCTTGGCATCATGTTGCACGGCAATTTCCTGAACAATTGCCAAACCCAGCCCACTCCCCTCGGTTGCCGCATCATCAACCCGGTAGAAACGCTGGAAGACTAGCCCCGCCTGCTCTTCGCTGATACCGATGCCATCATCTTCGATCTCAAGCACGGCGGTGTTGTGAACTACCAACAAACGACAGGTTACCTGCCCACCATGAGGGGTATAACGCAAGGCGTTATCGATCAGATTTTTGATCATCTCGCGGAGCAGAAACGGGCTACCCATAATCATCACCCCCTCGGCAGACTCGTAGCCAAGGTCTATCCCTTTTTCAATAGCGATCATCACCCAGTCTTCAACCACTTCTCGCAACAAAACCGACAGGTCAAATGGCTCGTGCTGCTTTTGGGCAATTTCGACACCCTCAGTTCTGGCCAGAACCAGCAACTGATTCACCAGTCGCCCGGCGCGATCTACCCCGATGGCAATCTGCTTAAGGGCGTGACGCAAGGCTTCTGGATCGGTTTCGCGGCCGGCAAGCTGCGCCTGGGTTTTCAGTCCGGTCAACGGGGTACGCATCTGGTGCGCCGCATCCGCGACAAAACGCTGTTGGCCTTCAACGTTCTTTTTCATGCGCTCGAGCATGTGGTTAAACGCCTCAACCAGCGGCTCCAGCTCCTCCGGCACCCGCCGGGTGGCAATGGGCGAAAGATCGGCCGGGTCGCGCGTTTCTATCGTCCGACGCAATCGACTCAATGGGCGCAGACCGCGTGACAAGCCAAACCAGACAAGCATTACCGCCAGCGGAATAATGATGAACTGCGGCAAAATCACGCTAGCCACAATCTTATTCGCTAGCTGATTACGCTTCTCGGTCGTCTCTGCAACCTCAACCACAATCCATTTCGACTTTGGTAACTGAGCATCACCCAAAAAAGTATAGGCAAAACGCAAGTCCTGACCGTTGAACTCAGCATCACGCAAATACAACTCACCTTGCCTAATCTCGCTGTCACTTATTTCAGCCGGTCGCGGCAGGTTTTTATCGCCGGCGATATATTTACCATCGCGAGACACAATCTGGAAATAAACGCTATCCGTTTCATCGGCACGCAACAAGGCGCGAGCCGATGCCGGCAACGTCAGGATGGGCTTGCCATTAACGACGCGAACCTGCCGCGCGATCGCCGAGACATGCTCGCGCAGAGCCTGATCGTAAGGATAATTTGCGACGTTATTGGCAAAATAATGGGTAAAGGCAATGCTCAGCGGCCAGACAAAAAGCAAGGGCGCGAGCATCCAGTCGAGAATTTCGCCAAATAACGAACGCTCGGTCTCAAAGTGAGGCGATCCGGGGTTATTCTCCTTGGGGTCGCTCAAGGCAATAACCCAAACCACGCACCGTGGCGATTTTCACACCGCCCGGTTCGATTTTTTTACGCAAGCGATGGATATAAACCTCAATCGCGTTATGGCTGACCTCTTCACCCCAACTACATAGCTGATCGACCAACTGGTCTTTACTAACCAAACGCCCCATACGCGATAACAAGACTTCAAGCAGGCCGATCTCGCGCGCTGACAACTCAAGCGCCTGACCCTGTATGTGAGCCACGCGCCCGACCTGATCATAGGTCAGCAAGCCGCACTGAATGGTCGGCGTTGTACCCGACGAGCGCCGGGTCAAAGCACGCACCCTAGCCTCCAGTTCAGCCAGATCGAACGGCTTGATCATGTAATCGTCAGCCCCCAGATCAAGCCCCTTGACTCTATCCCCCGTACCATCCATTGCAGTCAAAATCAGCACAGGCAAAGCCGAACCACGGCCACGCAAACGTTTCAACACCTCCAACCCGGGCATTTTAGGCAAACCAAGATCAAGGATAAGCAGATCATAGGTGACGGTAACCAGTGCGGCATCCGCCTCCTGACCATTCGGCACCCAATCGACCGCGTAGCCACCTTGACGCAGGGAGCGCGACAAGCCATCAGCAATTATCGCGTCATCTTCGGCTATCAGTATCCGCATTTATCAGTCACCACTCGCTTGGCGTAAGATTTTTGTAAGCCTGCTGCACTATTCTGCGCGGGCTGTTCTCCTTTTATGGTCTTTGGAGCCGCTGGCATTAGCCACGACTCAGGGGGTGACCTGATCCTGCACTAGGTAGCCCCCTACCATTTTTTCTCTCAAGTACATCAGTCTAACAAATTATCCGCTCAGCTACCCGCTTGTGGAGATTTTGCACGTCTGGATTTTTGAATGCTATACCCCAAGGGGGAGTTTCTGAGTACTACGGTGCACCAGCCAAAACAGCAAAAACCAGAACGTAAAAAAGCCCGGGTCGTAACCCGGGCTTTTTACTGACGGTGTTTTGTCGTTTGTTTTGTTGCTTAGTGACCAGAAGCGCCAGAGGCACCCAGACCGGTTTCCGAACGCAGTTGCTGCGAAGGATACAGAGCGCGCTCTTTCTGAGCCTGCTCGGAGTTGTCGAGAATCGACACCAACCAGATGGTTACGAACGCTGCGGTCATCGAGAAGATAGCTGCAGAGTTGTACGGGAACCAGGCAGAACCTTTCGGGTTGCCCATAACAGCTTCCCAAACCGAGGCAGAGCCAATGGTCAGAACAGCAGCCATGACCAGACCGACGAAGCCACCAACTACGGCACCGCGGGTTGTACAGTTTTTCCACAGCACGGACATGAACAGTACCGGGAAGTTGGACGAACAAGCGATGGTGAAGGCCAACATCACCATGTAGGCAACGTTTTCTTTCTCGAAGGCGATACCCAAGAGGATAGCCAGCACGCCAAGGCAGATGGTAGCGATCTTGGAAACGCGCAGTTCCTGCTCAGAGGTACAGCCTTTGTTGAACACAGAAGCGTACAGGTCATGCGACACAGCAGAAGCACCAGACAGGGTCAGACCAGCCACAACAGCCAGAATGGTTGCGAATGCCACAGCAGAGATGAAGCCAAGGAACAGGTCACCACCAACAGCTTTGGACAGATGCACAGCAGCCATGTTGCCGCCGCCCTTCAGACCTTTAGCTAGTTCGCCGCCAACATAGAAGTCAGCTGGGTTCTGAACCAGATTGGTAATAGCACCGAAACCGATGATGAAGGTCAGGATGTAGAAGTAACCGATCCAGGTGGTTGCCCAAGCAACAGACTTACGAGCTTCTTTCGCGTTAGGCACGGTGAAGAAGCGCATCAGGATGTGTGGCAGACCAGCGGTACCGAACATCAGAGCCATACCGACAGAGATCGCGGAGATCGGATCCTTGATCAGTGCGCCCGGGCCCATGATGGCATCCTTCTTGGAGTGCACTTCAACAGCCTTGGTGAACAATGCTTCTGGTGAGAAACCGAACTGGAACAGCACGGCAAGCGCCATGAAGGTCGCGCCACCAAGCAGCATAACTGCCTTGATGATCTGCACCCAGGTGGTTGCAGTCATACCGCCGAACAGCACGTACA
>CAYRBE010000160.1:0-5599 GCA_964422345.1 uncultured Dechloromonas sp. | reverse complement strand
CTTGCCCAAATCTCGACAGCGAGTTGCGTTGCATGATTTTTGGCCGGCCGGAGCGTCCCGCGTGTTGCAGCGGGCTGCAGCCTTCGCAGGAAATGTGTGGCGATAATCGTGATCAAGCCATGTTCTGGCTGGCTGATCTGGAAGTGAATACCCGGCCGGGATAGTAGAATGCGGCCTCCCGATAAAGCGTGTGCGCCATGGACCCGATTCTTCTTCTCAAAGCTCTTATTCTCGGCATCGTCGAAGGACTGACTGAATTTCTACCGGTTTCGTCGACCGGGCATTTGATTATTGTCGGCAGCCTGCTTGGTTATACCGACGATCAGAGCAAGGTCTTCAAGATTGTCATCCAGCTTGGCGCCATTCTTGCCGTTTGTTGGGATTTTCGCGAGCGTATCGGCAAGGCGCTGGGCGGGCTGGGCAGCGACCCGGTGCAGCAGCGTTTTGCCGGCCTGCTGATCGTTGGTTTTCTGCCGGCGGCCATTCTCGGATTACTCTTTCACAGTACGATCAAAACCTACCTGTTCAATCCACTGACTGTCGCCGGTGCATTGATTGTCGGCGGTCTGCTGATCCTCTACATCGAACGCAAGGCCTACCATCCCCGCGTTGATCACATTGACGCCATGCGCTGGTCGGATGCGCTGAAAGTCGGTTTCGCGCAGGCCATGGCGATGTTCCCCGGTGTCTCGCGCTCAGGGGCGACGATCATGGGTGGCCTGATCTTTGGCTTGTCGCGCAAGACGGCAACTGAGTTCTCGTTCTTTCTGGCTATTCCAACGATGTTCGCGGCAACCATCTACGACGTTTACAAAAATTGGTCGCTGCTTCACGTCGCAGACTTGCCCGTGTTCGCAGTCGGCTTTGTCGCTTCTTTCGTCGCCGCGATGCTGACTGTCAAGGCGCTACTGCGTTATGTCTCGAATCACGATTTCACCGTGTTCGCGTGGTACCGCATCGCCTTCGGTATCCTCGTGCTGGTGACTGCGCAGGCTGGCTGGGTTGAATGGGCAGCCTGATTCTCTATCTGCACGGCTTCTGCTCGTCGCCCGCCTCGTGGAAATCGCAGGTGCTGGCCAAAGAGATGGCGCGGCGTGGCATGGCGGCACAGTTCCTTTGCCCCCAACTGTCGCCGGTCCCCGATGAGGCGGTGGCCAGTGTTAGCCGCCTGATCGAACAGGCCGACGGGCCAGTCACCTTGATCGGTAGTTCGCTGGGTGGGCATTATGCGAATTATCTGGCGGAAAAATACGACTTAAAAGCCGTACTGATTAACCCTGCTACGGTGGACTGCCTCGATTTGGCAAAATTCGTTGGCGATCACGCCAATTTCAATACTGGCGAAAAATTTACCTTTACTGCTGAGCACGCAGGGCAACTCAAGGCACAGGTTACTAAACCCAGTGTCGAGCGATATTGGTTATTGCTTGAACGGGGCGATGAGGTGCTCGATTACCGTCAGGCGGTGTCCTTTTATTCCGGGGCAAGGCAATTGATATTTGATGGCGGAAATCACAGCTTTAGTCGCTTCCCTGAGGTCCTTTCAGATATTGTCCGGTTCGCTGGATTGCCTGCCGCTTAGTGAAATACAGGGCTGGATACTTTTTACCCAGCTGATCAAAATACGTATTTCCAGCAACTCCCTTGTGGGCTAGTATTGATTCATTAGAGCATAACAGTGCCGCCGCAGTGAATCAGACCGGAGGAGAAGCCCGATGATCCGCCTACTAGCAATTTGCTTTGCCTGCTTTTTTGGGGTGGCTCAATCTTGGGCTGGCGAAGAGAAGCAGTTGGCGCCGATACGCATCGCGGTTGTGCCCTATTTGACAGCCAATGTCTTGTTCAAGCTTTTCCAGCCGATCCGTGAGCAACTCGAGCGTGATCTAAATCGCCCTGTTGAGCTTTACACTGCGCCGGATATTCGTACCCACCTTAAACGAATTTTGAGGCCCGATTTTGATGCGGTGATTACTGCGGCACACATGGGACGCATGGCGCAACTCGATGGGGGTTATATCCCGGTTGCCGGGTTTGAAAGTCCCTTGCGGGGTATTGTTTCGGTGCATAAAGATTCACCCATCAAGACGTTGAAGGATATTAAAGGGCGTTCTTTGAGCATCAATGATCGCTTGGTGCTGGTATCTATCGTGACGCTGCACGATTTTGAAAGCGCCGGAGTTCAGCTGAGTGACGTAAAGGTGATTTCGGCGGTAACGCAGAATTCGTCACTGCTTTCTGTGGCAAAGGGTGATGTCGATGCGGCAATTACCGCAATCTTTACGCTCAATCAGATTCCAGAAGCACAGCGTCAGGATATTCGTACGATTCATACAACGGAAAAACTGCCGAATGTGATGTTCCTGGCCAATCACCGACTCTCAGATGACGTGAGAAGCGCGATGCAGAAATCTTTGCTGGGTTTTGGCAAATCGTCTCCGGGTGAGCAATTTTTTGCATCCAGCGGCTTTAATGGCATTGTGCCGCTGTCTGAAACTTATATGAAGACGATCGATCGCTACATTCCGGAAACCCGCCGTATTCTTGATAGCGAGCCGTGATTGAGCGCCGGGTCTAATCCGCTACCGATTCGCAAGGGTTGGTCACTTCGCTGGAAGCTGATCTTCGGTAGCGCTATTGTCGAAATTTTCATGCTCACCTTGTTGGTGGTGAATAGTGTTCGACTGATTGAAACAAGTTTGACTGAGCAGGCCGAGTTGCGGCAGAAAGAAGTTTCTGTTCTGTTGAATGCGTCGCTTGCGCCTTTGCTCGCTGCACAGGACTACGGCCCGATTCTCGATATTTTTGCCAGCAGTAGCCGAGAGCAGGGCATCGTTTATTTTTCCTTGTGGGATAACCGAGGCCGATTGGTTGCGCTGGATGGCTGGTCGAATGGAACCCCGCTTCCTAAGCCATCAAATTATTTCAGTGTTTCCTCAGATCAACTGCGTTTTGATACAGAAATGCCGATCAAGATTGGGGATCAAAAATATGGTGATCTTCAGTATGGTATTTCAACAAAATTCCTGATTGAGGCGCGCGATAAACTGATTCGTCAAAGTGCGATGATTGCGGTTGTCGAAGTGACACTGTCGATTATTTTGTTGATCTTTCTTGGTATTTGGTTAACCCGTCACCTGAAAACTCTGGAAGAGGCGAGTCGATCGGTTTCAGCGGGTGATTACGGTGTTCGGCTGAACGTAAAAAGCGGCGATGAAATAGGTCGTCTGTCAGATGCGTTTAACAGCATGGCGCAGAAAATATCCTCCCAGATTGAGGCTGTACGGGAAAGTGAGGAGCGCTTCCGAAGTCTCGCCGGTCTTTCCTCGGATTGGTATTGGGAACAGGATGCGGAATTTCGGTTTACCCGTTTTGCTGGCGGTGCCTTTCGTGACTTTCCCGATCTGGCTGGCGGGCTGATTGGAAAAACCCGCTGGGATTCCGGTTTGGTTGTTATGAATGACGCTGAGTGGGTTGAACACCGGGCAATATTGGCTGCACACAAGCCATTTCGTGATGTTGAATATCAGGCGGTATTGAGCTCGGATGGTCATCGCGGTTATTTTTCGATCAATGGGGAGCCGGTTTTTGCCAAGGACGGTGAGTTTCTTGGCTATCGAGGTACAGGTAAGGAGATTACCCAGCGCAAATTGGCTGAGCTGGCTTTGCAGGAGAGTGAGCAAAAGTTTTCTAGTATTTTCCAGCTGTCCCCTTTGCCCTTGGCGTTAACCGATATGGCATCGGGCAAACTGGCTGATGTCAATGAAGCATGGTCTGCACTTTTTGGCTTGAGCCGTGATGTGGTTTTGACGCAGTCTTTGGCGGATTTGAATTTGTTCGAAAAAATCCAGGAACGGGAGGATTTCGAATCGGTTATTTCGCATTACGGCCGTTGTGAATTGATTGAAGTTCATTTGCACAGCAAGGCGCAGGGGGCACTGAATTGTGAGTTGTCTGGCCGCTCACTGCATCTCAATGACGGTGAGTTTTTCCTTTGGAGCGTGCGTGACGTCACCGAACAGCGCCGTATTGAGTGGCAAATTGTCGAGCTTAATACCAAGCTTGAGGTACGGGTGGCTGAGCGGACAAAAGAGCTTGAAAGTGCGATTGAAACTTTGCACCGGGCGCAGGATGAATTGGTTCATAGCGAAAAGCTGGCAGCTTTAGGTCGGGTTGTTGCGGGGGTGGCCCATGAATTGAATACGCCGATTGGCAATAGTGTGCTGGTCGCCACGTCATTGGGTAGCAAAGCGCAGGCGATGGCGTCTTTGGTGGAAGGCGGTACGATGCGGCGTTCTGAGTTGACGGCTTACGTCAGCGCCTGTCTGGAAGGAACATCCATGCTTGAGCATAATTTGGGTCGGGCGCATCACCTGATTCAGAGCTTCAAGCAGGTTGCGGTTGATCAAACCAGTGATCGGCGTCGCGAATTTGATTTAAAAATCATGCTTGAAGAAATTGCAATTACCTTGCAGCCACTATTGCGCAATACGGAGCATCCGCTGCTACTGGATATTCCGGAAGGCATCGTGATGAATAGTTATCCCGGACCTTTGGGGCAAATCATCAATAACTTCGTCAACAATGCGTTGCTTCATGGCTTTGATGGCCGTGCACAAGGTGGGATGAGTATCGTTGCCCGTTTGGCAGCAGACGCAGCGGTCGAAATTTGCTTTTCTGACACGGGGAACGGGATGGCACCTGAGCATCTGAAGCGTATTTTTGACCCGTTCTTTACAACTCGTCTGGGGCAAGGCGGCAGTGGGCTGGGTCTGAATATTGTTTATAACCAAGTGACCCATATTTTAGGCGGCAGTGTGCAAGTGAGCAGTGAATTGGGTAAGGGAACCCAGTTCACCTTGCTTTTGCCGCTGATTGCACCTGAGCACGCTGAGGCCTCAATTTAGACAGGTCTTAAAGTCTGAGAGCAGGCTTCATCAAGTTTCCTGAAATTCGGTCGCAAATCGTTGAATTCGCTGGGCTATAATCCGGCGATGAATGTATTGTTTGAAGAAGATGGCGGCTTCAAAGCCGGTAGCGTCATGGCCGACAACGACAGTTCGTTGCAGGTCGAAATGCCGACTGGCAAACGCAGCAAGATTAAGGCCGCAACGGTATTGTTGCGTTTTGAAAAACCTTCATCTGCAGCTTTGCTTGAGCAGGCGACGCCGCTGGCTGAAGAGATCGAGGCGGATTTCCTGTGGGAGTGCGTAAGCGATGGCGAGTTTTCGTTTCTTGATTTTGCCCGTGATTACTACGGACACGACCCCGCGCCGGTTGAAGCGACGGCGGTCTTGCTTGCCCTGCACGCCGCGCCCGTCTATTTTCATCGCAAAGGCAAGGGCCGCTTCCGCAAAGCGCCTGCCGACATTCTCGCAGCTGCTCTGGCCAGTCTTGAAAAAAAGCGTCAGCAAGCGCTCGCGATGGAAAGCTGGATCAGCGAGCTGAAGGAATTCCGCCTGCCTCCGGAAATTGGCGCGATGACCGATGCGTTGCTCTATGCGCCGGACCGTAACAAACCGGAAACCAAAGCCTTTGAAACGGCTTGCGCCGAAACCGGCATGAGTGCCGCACAAATGTTGTTCAAGTGTGGCGCGATCAA
>CAYRBE010000159.1:0-5686 GCA_964422345.1 uncultured Dechloromonas sp. | reverse complement strand
CAGATCGAGTGGATGCACCGTAACCTCGCCCGCCGCGACAGCGTCATCATCAGCCTCCACCCACACAATGACCGTGGCACGGCAGTAGCTGCAGCCGAGCTCGGCCTGATGGCCGGTGCTGACCGCGTCGAAGGCTGCCTTTTCGGCAATGGCGAGCGCACGGGGAACGTCGACCTCGTCACCCTCGCCCTCAACATGCATACGCAAGGCGTCGATCCCCAACTTGATTTCTCGGATATCAACGCCGTCGCCCGCACCTACGAACACTGCACCCAGCTCCCGATCCACCCGCGCCACCCGTATGTGGGGGATCTCGTTTTCACGGCTTTCTCCGGCTCCCATCAGGACGCCATCAAGAAAGGGTTTTCTGCTCAAAAGGCAGATACAGCATGGGCTGTGCCTTATCTTCCAATTGACCCTGCCGACGTTGGCCGCAGCTACGACTCGGTAATTCGGGTCAATAGCCAGTCGGGCAAAGGGGGTATCGCCTATTTGATGGAAACCGAGCACAGCATCGTGATGCCGCGCCGCCTTCAAGTCGAATTTTCCGGGGTCGTTCAGCGCCACACCGACACCCACGGCGGCGAAGTCAGCGCCAGCGCGATCTGGGATTTGTTTGCGAACACCTATCTCGACACCAACAGCCCGGTGCGCTACCGCGAACACCATCTTTATGAGCATGGCAGCGCGCAATGCATCCGCCTCAGTGTTGATATCGCTGAAACGCCCCACATTTTGACCGGTGAAGGCAATGGCCCGATCAATGCGGCCGTCCATGCCTTACAAAGTGCCGGACTCCGGATTCAAGTCCGCAGCTATGAGGAGCGCTCTATGGTGCCAATCGGCGAAGACGGTAACGCTCAGGCTTGCGCCTTCATGGAGGTTGCCGGGGCGGATAATGGCGAATGTTACGGCGTCGGCATTGATGGCAATATCGTCACCGCTTCACTCAAGGCCTTGATCAGCGGCATCAACCGGGTCGGCGTTAAACAAACAGCGCAAGCAGCCTGAGCGTGATTTATTCCCCCACCCTCGCGACAAAGACGCAACACGAGGGTGGGCGGCAGCACGATGAGCCTTGATTTACCTTGCCGACTCGGGTATAGGCGCGTAAGATAGTCGGGTTTCGTCGCAAGGCGAAATAAACCGTTTTGCCCGCGTCAATGCCTGTATGCCTGAAGCACCTTCGCTCTGCGAACTGCCAGCGCACTGAAATCAACATTCCCGCAGCACAGCGATACCTTTAACAGCCAATCCGCCGCTGCAAAGCGCGACTGGCTGAAGCAACAGCAGTCCCGATTTATTTTTGGAGAAACATCCTTGGCAAAAGAAGAGTTACTTGAAATGCAAGGCGTCGTGAATGACGTCCTCCCCGATACCCGCTTCCGCGTCACGCTGGAAAATGGGCACGAGTTGATCGCCTACACCTCCGGCAAGATGAAGAAAAACCACATCCGTATTCTGGTTGGCGACAAAGTAACGCTAGAACTCTCGCCCTACGATCTGAGCAAGGGCCGCATTACCTTCCGCCACATTGAAACCCGTGGCACCACGCCGGCCGCACCGCGCCGTCGTCGCTTCTAAGACTCGCTTCCAAGACCCACCTCTAAGACTGTTTAAGTCTTAACCTTCGCCCCGCGTCCGGGGCGAAATTGCCAGGTGTCGTCGTAATACGCCGGATCTTCGCTATCCGGCGTGACACCGGGAATACCCAGTAAAGGCAATGGCTGAAAATCACGTGGTCGCTGATAGCGACCACTGGCCAGATCAGCCGCCAACAAGGTATCGACTGCCGCCACCTGCGCCGCATCCGACATTTGAAGCCAGTCCTCACTTACTTCGTAAAGCACAGCCTTGGCAGTTAGCCCGCGAAATGGCTGGAGCATTTGCTCGTAAGTCGCGTGGCCAAAAATCACAAAACGCATGCTGCGTTTTACCTCTTCCCGACGCTCGACGAATAGTTTTTTCCATTCAAAATTGCGTAGCAAATCGAGTAACTCTGGCTGACTGGAAAGCACCACGATGCCGCATTCGTCAAAATGCGTCAGGGCATCACGCACCCGCCCGCGCGCCTCGCCGGGTGCAGTCATCGCATCAACGTGACAAGCACTGACCGCAAGCTTGGTTTTGGTAAACGTCAGCCAGACCAAGGCATTAAAGAAGTCATGCCAATTGTCCGGTCGGGTCGCGACTTCACCGTTTTCCCAGATCCGACATTCGTAGACCATGCCGTCGGCAGGTGGCGCAACAAAGCGCACCGGCTGACCATTGGGAACAAAAATCGGGTGGCTTGCAGCTAATTGACAGAGCGCCTGCGTATCGGGCGCCGGCGGTAACTGATCAAGCCAGCCGCGCAGCGGCTCAAACAGCGGTGAAGCGTAGATCGAACTCACTTTCCAGCGGGCGCAGCGGCGTCTTCGGTCTCAGTCTTCTCGAAAATCAGCTTGCCATTTTTAACCCGGAAGGTACCCATCAGCTTGCCCATACCCTCAACCGGCTCTGACTCCATCTTCGCAAAGCCCTCGCAAGTCTGGGTTTCGGTGGCGTATAGACGCTTGCCTGATTTGATAATAAAGGCACCGGACGGCACTTGATAAATCTCGACCTTGCTGTTTTCCGTCCCTGTACCCATGCTATGCCGACGCATGCAGGTAGGCATCCGCGACACCACCATGTAGAGATTAACCTTCTTATCCCAGAAATACGGTTGCTCACGAATCAGCGACAAGACATGCTCGCGGGTACCGTCGATTTCATAGGTCGCGCCATCATTCACGCAGGCGCTAAGCAAGGGCAAAGCGAGGAACGGCAGGATGAGATGGCGCAGACGCATGATCAGATTCCTTAAAGCATTTTCCAGGAAAGCGTTTCACCGGCCCGCAAGGGAACGATGGTGTCGCCACCAATATACGGATAATCGGCCGGGACAGTCCAGTCCTCTTTGACCAGAGTCACCTTGCCGGCATTACGCGGCAGGCCGTACCAGTCCGGGCCATTGAAGCTGGCAAATGCCTCCAGCTTGTCGAGCGCTCCAGCCTGCTCAAAGGCTTCGGCATAAAGTTCCAGCGCAGCGTAAGCGGTATAGCAACCGGCACAACCACAGGCAGCTTCTTTTGCGCCTTTGGCATGCGGTGCCGAGTCTGTACCGAGAAAGAATTTCGGGCTACCGGAGATGGCTGCGGCAACCAGCGCTTCGCGGTGAGTTTCGCGCTTCAAGACCGGCAGGCAATACCAGTGCGGACGAACGCCACCAAGGAAAATTGCGTTGCGGTTGTAAAGCAGGTGATGCGCAGTAATCGTTGCTGCTACGGTGGACGGGGCATTTTGGACAAATTCCGCAGCATCCTTGGTCGTGATGTGCTCCATAACCACTTTCAACTTGGGAAAGCGCTGAGTCAGGGGCAGCAAGACGGTATCGATGAATACTTTTTCGCGGTCGAACAGGTCAACCGTCTGATCGGTCACTTCGCCATGCACCAGCAAAGGCAAGCCGACCCGTTCCATTTCAGCCAGCGTGTCGTAGGCTTTGGTGATATCGGTCAAACCGGCGTCGGAATTGGTTGTTGCACCGGCGGGATAAAGTTTGACTGCCTTGACGAAGCCACTCGCTGCCGCCTTGGCAACCTCGCTGGCCGGGGTGTTATTGGTCAGATAAAGTGTCATCAGCGGCTCAAAACTCGCACCCGCCGGCAAGGCGGCAAGAATACGGTCACGATAGGCTGCGGCCTGTTCAACGGTAGTGACCGGCGGCTTGAGATTGGGCATCACAATGGCGCGGCCAAACTGGCGGGCGGTATGGGCTAACACGGCACTCAGGGCGTCGCCGTCACGCAGGTGAAGATGCCAGTCATCAGGGCGGGTAAGCGTAATCTGCATGGGATATCTCGATTTGGTTTCTGCCATTTTATCAGGGCCGACCCAAAGCTCCCATGTGTATGCTTGCCCAAACGCAGCAATCAGGGCATAAAATCACCCATGCTCCGATACCTGACTTTCATCCTGATAGTTATTTCCTCGCTGGCCCATGCCGCCGAACCTGTGCGATCACGGGCAGTTCAGGAGGTCATTGCTGCGCTCGATCAATACCCGGTCAATAAACAAAAGCGCGAAGGTGCTCAGGCAGTGCTGGCAGCGCCCTTACCCGAAGCGGCTAGCGCAGAGGATCATCTGAAGCGCGCCCGTGCGGCTTTCATCCTTGGTCTATCCAAAGTGAGAATCGAGCAGCTTCGTGCAGCGATCGCGCTGGGTGGCGGCAGCAATCCGGGGCATACCTGGAAGGAACTCAGTGACGCAGAACTGAACGGCGGCAACTTCCAGCAAGCCATTGAAGCACGCCAACAAGCCATCCGCATCACCCCGCCCAAACGGCGCGGACAACTACTCGGTGATTATGTCGCCCTGTCGAATCAATACCGAATCATTGGCGATTTTGACAAACAAAAAGCCGCAGTGAAACAAGCTGAAAATCTCCTTTCACAGTTACGCAACGCCCCCGCTTGGGAAGAGCGGCATTTCAAGTGGGAGGCCAACGTTGAGGATGCACGAGGCTGGATCGAATATGGCGCGGGGCGCTACCCGGAGGCAGAGGCACGTTTCCGCCGCGCACTTGCACTAAACGAACAACTGCACGGCAATCTGCAGGCCGACGAAACAGATGGCGACGGCAATAATCTGCAAGATGGCATCGACAAAAAACTCGACGGATCAATGACCTGGCTCGCAATGAGTCTGGCCCAGCAAGGCCGACTCGCCGAAGCGGAAATTTATGCCCGCAAGGCCGTACTCAGTGCAATCGGGCGCGGCGGACAGGACGGGGCGAATGTCGCCAAGCGGCTCGAAACGCTGACCTATGTCTTTTCAGAACAAGGCCGGCTAGAGGAGGCCTTGATTCTGGTTGGGCGCATTCAGCAAAACATCGAATTTGCTGGCGTGGCACCGAATTCGTTTCCAATGGCTCGCCTGCACCGCCTGCGCGCAGGGATTCTTGCCGGAATGCAACGTTGGCCGGAAGCGCTGGCTGACTATGAAGCAGCGATCACCGCGGTGGCTGACGATCCAAATCTCAGCGCAAGGATGAACATACCGAGCATCGGCTGGATCCGTTCGCTGCAAGCCCAAAAACGCGGTGATGAAGCGCTCGCCAAAGCGCAACAGCTCCACAAGTTGCTGCAACAACGCCAAGGCGACAACACTTACGAAACTGCCGAAGCACTGGGCTACGTTGGCGCCATCCATGTCGCCCAGCACCGTGACAATGAAGGCATTCCCCGCCTGCGTCAGGCACTGGCCGTGATGATTCCCGCCGTATCACAGGAGGCAGACCGCTCTGGCCGGCGTTTCTCCCGGCTCAGCTACATTATCAACAGCTACCTGAAGTCACTGGCACGGATTCGTGGCACGCCGCAGGAAAGTTCGTTGGGACTCAATGCAGCAAATGAAGCCTTTACGGTGGCTGACGTGCTACGTGGACAAGCAGTCCAGCAGGCCATGCACGCCTCTTCAGTACGGGCTGCAGCAGGCAATCCAGCCCTCTCCGAACTGGTCAGACGCGAACAGGATAGTCGCAAGGAGCGCGATGCGATCTACATGGTGCTCGCCGACCTGCTTTCCCGCCCCGCAGATCAGTCACTGCCGCAAACCACCAAGCAGTTACAACAAAAAGCAGCCGAGTTTGATGCAGCAGCCA
>CAYRBE010000158.1:0-5703 GCA_964422345.1 uncultured Dechloromonas sp. | reverse complement strand
TACCGGCTCATGCGCGTTCGTTGTATGAGCCGGTAAACGATTGCAGCAGCCGCAGCGGTAGCGAGAAAATGCTTTATCGTATGGCCGCTCACGATGTGGTTCGTGACTTCAAGCACCGCGTGATCATTGACTTCCGCAATCTTGGCAACGATGTACAGCAGTAAAGCCGCGGCAAACCATAGTCGATCCAGCATGGCAGAATGGTAGAGTCCCTGCCATATTGGGATTAAAAGTATTGGCAGAATCTGCAATAACAGATACGGCCGCAAATCGCCTTGACCATTCAACTCAGTGATATACCACCAGAGCACACTGCCCACTGAATAAAGTGAAAGCAGCACGGTGACGGTAAGCGCCCTGCCCTCAATCAATGCAGTTTCTGACCACACGGCTGCCAGCAATCCGGCACAGGCCAGCGCAATAGGCAGGCGATCCCAGAGCAAACGATAATCATCCGGCTGCAGGTGGTAATAACTGGAGCCACAAGCAGTCAAAATCAGTCCAACCAAGAAGATCACATAAGGGTGGAAGCTGCGCTTGATGGCTGGATGTTGGCGTTGTGGCCACAGATTCAATATGCCCCAGAAACCCACAATGGCGAATCCGAGGTTAGAAATTACATCCCCCCCATGGGGAATTCCCATCAGCTCGCTGTCGTCAGCAAAAGCATGGTAATTCCCGGTTTGGGCGATGGGTCCATAAACCAGCATGGCCAGGCAGCAGGTTGCAGTGATTAAAGCGGGAAGATGGGTAAGCATATTTTTCACTGCTTAGCCTCAGAATTTTTGCCATCGCTCGTGCTGTTATAGAGATGCGTATTGTCCGGCGTCTCACCAATTCGTACGCCTTTAGGAAGAAAGTTCAGTTGGCGGCGATAGCTCCGGCTATCAGACTTAGCACTTTTTGCAGCCAATTCAGCCGCTTCCGTATAGGCCAATGGCGCTTTAGACTGCTCTATTTCAAGGCGTCTGCTTGATTCATTAACTTTAATGCTGTACTTGCCCATGTTGTACAACAGGTACATGGCATAGAGATTGTCGTAGTCTTTGTATTCACCCTGCTCCCGGAGAAAATCGCGAGATTTGACCGAAGGGAACCGATTGGGCAAATCCTTGAACTGGCCATTTTCTGCCTCGTGCGGGTCGATGTAACTTGAGTTGCTGTATTTTTTATAGAGCACCACGTCCATTCCGTAACCGCGTTTATCCCATTCTTCGATCAATTTCATCGCCATCTCAGTGGGAATGTTGGATTTTCTGATCTCAGTCAGGCGCGTCTGCAAAAATCGGCGTGGGCTAGTTATCGCCAAATCGGTGTACCCCGCACCAAATTTAAAAGCCGAACCTATGGTCTTAGCGCAGTTGAGATGCATATAGTCGTACTTGATCTCACCTCTGTGATATTCGGTATCGCTCGCGTTGCTATGAAAGTCTTCGTTGATGCGTTGGAAGTAAGCAGCGAGCGCGGCTTTTTCTTCTGCTGGTACGCCGGAAATACGGATGCCGATCACTGAGCGCTTGTAGATTTCACCAAAATCAAGACCAAATGCAGCCGTGTCACCCAGTGAGGAATGGGTTTTAAACAGATATTCGATTTTTGGAATGGCGACCATCAGGTCGTTGGTGTAGAAGCCTTCTGCGTGCTCTGGGCTGCGGTCGGCATAAAAGTTTGCCGAATAAACCAGATCATCGCCGGGTAAGCCATCCCGTATCGCCAATGCAAGATGACCTGCAGAGCCACCTTTGGATGTACCAAAACTAATCAGCAACTCAAGATCGTAGGAGTCATTGCGTAACAGGCTGGATATTTCCTCGACATTGGCCGGCTCAACGCCGCCACGAATGCCAAAGTCAGCGGCGTAGACATGCAGCGTCCAAACCAAACTTATCAGTAAAAAACCAATGGTTATTATTAGTTTCAAAACATCTGTTTTTAGATGCATTACCCCTTTGGATAGGGTTTTATGAAAATTACTATTCAATTAACCGAGTTCCGCGAGTATGCGATTGGCGTTTGCCAGGAATGCCTGACGTTGCGGCAGTTCTTCCAAATTTGCTGACACTAAAAATACCGCAAGTGTTTGGCCACGTGCATTATGGAGTTCCATAAATTGCAATTCTCTGGCGTCAGGATTCGTCGCTTCGCGCTTGATATTCATCCGGTCCAGACTCAAGACCCGCGGCTCAATCCAAACATGCTTTTCAGCATTCGCCAAAACATCACTAACGATTTCGAGTTGGCCAGCCAAAGTGCGGTCATCAACAGCTAAGCCTGTTAGCTGCTCTTCGATAGCATCAAGCTCTTGTTGTAGTTTGCCGTGATCAGTCGCACCACCTTCCTGACTATCGAAATTCCAGCCACTTTTTTGCAGCACGCCCAGTTTGCTTTTTAAGAGCTCGCGATGGTGATTCAGCTCCGCGCGCTCACCCTTGGCTTCGCAAATTTTCATCAGCGCCAAACTGATCAGATGGTCAAAAGCACGATGTTTCAGCAGACGCCTGGATTCATCTTCAGTAGTCGCTGGTGCGAGCAGTCGATGATTGCCAAAGCTGACTGTCACCTGAGCGACATCACGACGTAGCATGTCCCCCTCCAGCGCGACACCCAGCGTGTTTTTCTCTTTACACTCGGCTAATAGCAGTGTCGCTATGTTGCTATCACAAAGCGGATTGCTCTCGCGAAACTCACTAAGCACGGGGTCATTCCCACAAACTTCGCGCATGTGATCTGGAGAGACAAAAATAGCCGATAGCATGAACGTTTGACTGTAGGCTGCTTTGGTCGCCGGCAGTATCTCCGGGATGCTGTCGACGACCGAAATCACATGGTCAATGGCATGAATAACCGGGGCCCTAAGGGATTTTTTGTACCCCGGCACGGCTCGCAAGCGCGGATAGGTGCCATCAACGGCGCGCTCAATCGCCATTTCAATTAATGACTCTGGATAGCCACAGCGCGTCTGATTTCCACCAAATATGGACTGGAATAATTTCAGCATGGCGAACTCTTGATGTTAGTACGGTGTGTCAGAACCGAATTTCAACATGCGCTACATTTTCGCTTGGTAGTGCACTTTCACCCGTAATTTTCCGCTTAGGCAAACGAACTTTGGGGCGCGGAACCTCTTTATAGGGCACCCGCTTCAATAGGTCGCTGATGATGTTCAGGCGCGCCCGCTTTTTGTCATCCGATTGTGCAACAATCCACGGTGCCCAATCGCTATGGGTGTATTTGAACATGTCGTCACGGGCAGCCGTGTAATCATCCCAGCGTGAGTACGACTTGAGGTCCATCGGCGTGAGTTTCCAAATCTTGCGGCCATCTTCAATGCGTGACTGTAGCCGCACGGTTTGTTCGTCAGGGCTGACATCAAGCCAGTACTTGAGCAGAATCACGCCAGACTCAACAATTGCCCGCTCAACTGCTGGCGCCATAGTTAAAAACTTTTTGACTTTTTTTTCATCGCAAAAACCCATGACCCGCTCAACCCCGGCCCGGTTATACCAACTGCGATCAAAGATAACGACCTCACCGGCGGCAGGCAAATGTGGGAGGTAGCGTTGGATATACATCTGGCTCTTTTCGCGGTCGCTTGGTGCAGGTAGCGCCACAACCCGAAAAATTCGCGGGCTGACCCGTTCGGTAATCGCCTTGATCGTCCCGCCCTTACCCGCCGTGTCACGGCCCTCAAAAATAATGACGATTTTTTGACCAGTGTGAGTCACCCACTCCTGCAGTTTGACGAGTTCGATGTGCAGTTTTTTCAGTTCAGCATCGTAAGCTTTGCTACTCAGTTTGCCTTCTTTGTTTAACTCGGCACTCGGCTTGTTTTTCTTTGACATCTTTGTCTCCTAACAATTGCTTATTGGCACGCTATATCAGCTTTATCATTGCTTAGCATACGCCAAATCCCATGCCTATTGGATCAGATCAACTTGGTTTTTGCCTTTTTTCGCGGTGCACCGTAGCACTCTAATTTGAGGCAAAAAAAACGGGAGCCATCGGCCCCCGCTTGTTTATTCAGCTTAAAAAAACTGATTACTGCAGCTCTTCCAGACGAATCCGTTTGACCTTGCCTTTTTGTGCCGACAAAGCCTCAATTTTGGCGATGGCGACATCGGTGCTGCTTTCTTTGCAGACATGGGTGAGGATGATGATGTCGGTTTCTCCCTCGCCTTCTTCCGGTTCGCGTTGCAGCATAGCGTCGATCGAGATTCCCTGATCAGCCAGAATGCGGGTGATGTCGGCCAGCACGCCCGGCTTGTCTTCGACCCGAAGGCGCAGGTAGTTACCTGATTCGACTTCGCTCATCGGCAAAATTGGCAGGCTCGACATCGAGTCAGGCTGGAAGGCTAGATGTGGCACACGGTGAGCTGCATCTGCAGTCGCCAAACGGGTCACATCAACCAGATCAGCAATTACCGAAGAAGCGGTCGGCTCAGCACCAGCACCCTTACCGTAGTAAAGCGTGATACCGACGGCATCACCCTTGACCATGACAGCATTCATCGCACCTTCGACATTGGCCAGCAGACGCTTGGCCGGAATCAGGGTTGGATGGACGCGCAGCTCAACACCATTGCTGCGGCGCTTGGCGATACCAAGCAGTTTGATGCGATAACCGAGCTGCTCGGCGTACTTGATGTCGGAGGCTTCGAGCTTGGTGATGCCTTCGATGTAAGCCTTGTCGAACTGGACCGGAATGCCGTAGGCGATTGAGGCGATCAGCGTTGCCTTGTGTGCCGCATCAACACCTTCAATGTCAAAGGTCGGATCAGCTTCAGCATAGCCCAAACGTTGCGCTTCCTTCAGCACGTCGTCAAAGGACAGGCCCTTGTCGCGCATTTCGGAAAGGATGAAGTTGGTCGTGCCGTTGATGATGCCAGCAGCCCATTCAATACGGTTGGCGGTCAGGCCTTCACGCAGCGCCTTGATGATGGGAATACCACCGGCGACAGCTGCTTCAAAGGCCACCATCACACCCTTTTGTTGGGCGGCGGTGAAAATCTCTGTGCCATGTACGGCGAGCAGCGCCTTATTGGCAGTTACCACGTGCTTACCGTTGGCGATGGCCTGCATGACGACTTCTTTGGCCACACCATAGCCACCGATCAATTCGACGATGATGTCGATTTCTGGATCATTGACCAGTGAAAAAGCGTCGTCGGTGACGCGTGCGGTGCCACCGGTGACCTGTTTGGCCAACTCGGTGTTTTTGTCGGCCACGGCCGTAATGCGAATCGGGCGACCGGCGCGACGGGTAATCTCTTCTGCATTACGCTGCAGAACGTTCCAGGTGCCACCGCCGACGGTGCCGATGCCGATAAGGCCAACATTAATGGGTTTCATGGTCTGACTTTACTTGGGTTGGTTAACAGAGGGGACTTCTGGGCTTACCGCTTGCGTCCCATGACGTTTGCGATAGTGTTCGAGGAAGCGAGCGATGCGGGCAATCGCCTCGCGCAGATCATCTTCATGCGGTAAAAATACTAAACGGAAGTGGTCAGGGTGCGGCCAGTTGAAGCCTGTGCCCTGCACCAACAAAACTTTTTCTTCCTGTAGCAGTTCTGAAATGAAAGCTTGATCATTCTTGATCGGATAGACCTTGGGATCGAGTTTCGGGAACATGTACAAGGCAGCCTTGGGCATGACGCAAGTCACACCGGGGATCGCTGAAATCAATTGATGAGCAATATCACGCTG
>CAYRBE010000157.1:0-5770 GCA_964422345.1 uncultured Dechloromonas sp. | reverse complement strand
GGAGAAAGCACTTCACCCGCCAGCTTGGCGGCTTCTTCGAGGATGGCATCGGCCAGATCCGGCGTTGCTTCCTCAAAACCGGGCATCTGGGCCAGTTCTTTAAAGCCTGCCAGCTCATCCATGACAAAGCGCATTTCATTGACGGGCGCACGGTATTCACTCATTTACTGTCTCCTTTGGATATTTTCTGTAGGGATTGCATCAGGCATTTTCTTTCAACGCACGGCGCAGAATCTTGCCAACGTTGGTTCGCGGCAGGTCGCCACGGAATTCCACATGTTTTGGTACTTTGTAGCCAGTGAGTTGGGCACGGCAGTGTTCAATGATGGCCTCAGGCGTCAGATTCGGGTCTTTACGCACGATAAACACCTTTACTGCTTCACCGGAGTGCTCGTCTGCCACACCAATGGCGGCGACTTCTGACACCCCATCAAGCATGGCAATGACTTCTTCGACTTCATTCGGATAGACGTTAAAGCCGGAGACCAGAATCATGTCCTTCTTACGGTCGACCAGGAAAATGTAGCCCTGTGGATCCATGTAGCCCATGTCACCGGTATGCAGGAAGCCATCCGCAAACATTACATGCTCGGTTTCTTCCGGGCGCTGCCAGTAGCCGGCCATCACCTGCGGGCCACGAATGCAGATTTCACCGACCTGCCCCAGCGTGACATCAGCACCTGAGTCGTCACGAATAACCACTTCGGTAGAAGAAATTGGCAGGCCGATCGAGCCATTAAAGCTATGCACGTGTAGCGGATTAATCGTCGCTGCCGGCGAGGTTTCAGTCAGGCCGTAGGCTTGCAGCAAAGGCGACTTGGTCATTTTCAGCCAGCGTTCAGCCACCGGTGCCTGCACCGCCATACCGCCACCCAGCGTGACGCGCAGGGTAGAAAAATCCAGCTTGGCAAATTCGGCGTTGTTTAGCAAAGCGTTGAATAGGGTATTGACCCCAGTGACCACAGTAATCGGGTACTTTGACCAATCCTTGACGAAGCCGGGAATATCGCGCGGATTGGCAATCAGCAGATTGCTCGCGCCGATCATCAGGAAGGTCAGGCAGTTCGCGGTCAGCGCGAAGATGTGATACAGCGGCAAGGCGGTGACGATGAACTCCTCGCCTTCGCGCACCACGGGTTTGATCCAGTTGTAAGCCTGCATCACGTTGGAAGTGATGTTGCGGTGAGTCAGCATCGCGCCTTTGGAAACGCCGGTTGTACCGCCGGTGTATTGCAGGAAGGCTAGATCATCCTGAGTCAAGGTGACATGCTTCATGCCGTTGCGACGGCCTTCAGCCAGCGCGGTTGAGAAGTTGATGGCCTGCGGCAAAGACCAAGCCGGTACCAGTTTCTTAACGTGCTTGACGACAAAATTAACCAGCGCGCCCTTCAACACACCGAGCATTTCACCCATCGGCGTGACGATGACGTGCTTGATATTGGTATTGGCAATGACCTCCTGCAGCGTCACCGCAAAGTTATCGACGATGACAATCGCAGTGGCGCCAGAGTCCTTGAGCTGGTGCTCCAGTTCGCGTGGGGTATAAAGCGGATTGCAATTGACCACGACACAACCGGCGCGCAGGGTGCCAAACAAGGCCACCGGATACTGCAGCATATTGGGCATCATCAAGGCAACGCGGTCGCCCTTCTTCAGCCCCTTGGCCTGCAGCCAGCCGGCGAAGTCCTGCGAAAGCTTGTCGAGCTCGCGGTAAGTCATTTCACAACCCATGCTGACGTAAGCCACCTTGTCGGCATACTTGCGGCAGGACTCCTCAAACAGATCAACCAGCGATGACAGGTGGCTGATGTCGATCTCGGCGGGAATTCCCGGTGGGTAGCTTTGTAGCCATAGTTTTTGCATTTTTGTCTCCTCTTTATAGTGTTTAACTACCGAGCAGCGCTTTCTTCAGCGAAGCGTCTACCGGATTTTCGCCCAGCCATACTTTGAGCAAAGCCCGACCAAAAGCTGCATTGGCCACTTTGCCACGAGCATCACCGTTGAAGCTCACGCTAACACCATCGGCGGCAAAATCAATCGCTACTGTATCGCCGGTCCGCGCATTGCCGATCTTCTTCATGATCCCGGCAAACTGATCCACCTCTGCCTTCAAAGCGTTCAATTCAGCATCGGTATTGTTATCTTTTAGACCATCACGCAGTGCGCCGTAGAGCGTATCGGAATCGAGATCACGCAAGAGGCGCAGGCTCATCCGGCGAGCGCCTGCACTGTCGATCAACGCTGCGGCCGTGTTGGCCTTCTGAGTGACATACAACGAACCAACATAAACCTTGATGAAGACTTTGCTGCGCAAGCCAGCGCCGTTCAAAACTAATTCACTGCCGCCGACCTTGATGTGTTCATCAATTTTGACGCCGGCAACTTCAGCGGCATTCAAGCCCGGCGTCGCCAACAAGGCGGTGAGCAATGCAGCAACCCTTACGGAATGTGTCATCAAGATTTGTCTCCTTCGGTGAGTTTTTGCCGGTAATAGTTTTTGTCGGCGATATAGACCGTGCGCTCAACAATCGCATGCACGGTGCCATGTTCGTCTTTAAGTTCGACGAGGAATGTTCGGTCTAGTTCTGGAGATTTACTGAGCAAGCGGCGAATCTCCACCAACTCATCTGGCCCCAGCATAAAGTCTGCATAAAGCGTCGAGAATCCGGGCTTTTTATAGCGAATGCTGGCCGCCTTGTCCCAGACGATGAAACCATCGCCCAGTGCTGCCATCAACATCATCGGATGCGCGCCATCGGTGATCGCGAAGAGCGAACCACCGTAGAGCGAACCGACAATATTTTTCGTCCGCCAGGTGAGTGGCAGACGAATCCGGATATGTGAAAGATCGAGCGCGACGTGGGTCACACGTCCGCCCGTTCCGCGAAAGGCGGGATGGAAATTGAATCCCATCCGCACCATGCGCGCCCGCCATACAGGAGAGAGTTTTGCCAACCAGGCAGGTTTCATCTGAATGCTACGGTGTACGTTAAATACGCTCAATAATGCCGGCGGCGCCCATACCGGTGCCGATACACATGGTCACCATGCCGTATTTACCCCCGGTACGCTGCAAGCCATGCGCCACGGTGGCGATACGAATCGCCCCCGTTGCACCGAGCGGGTGACCCAGAGCAATCGCGCCGCCCAGCGGATTGACCTTGTCCGGATTGATCCCCAACTCCTGCATCACCGCCAGCGACTGCGCAGCGAAAGCTTCGTTGAGTTCGATCCAGTCCAGATCATCCTGCTTGATGCCAACCTGAGCCAGCACCTTGGGAATCGCTGCAATCGGGCCGATACCCATGATTTCCGGGGCCACACCACCGACTGCAAAACCGGCAAAGCGGGCGAGCGGAGTCAGGTTATGTTCGCGCAGGATCTTCTCGGAAACCAGCATGACTGCACCAGCACCATCAGACATCTGCGAGGAGTTACCGGCAGTGACCGAACCACGAACGTTAAACACCGGCTTCAACTTGGCGAGCTTTTCCATTGCCGAATCCGGGCGCGGGCCTTCGTCGGTATCAACGGTGCGCTCACGCAGCTTGATCTGACCGCTCTTCAGGTCAGGCAGGCTTTCGCGGATGGTGTAGGGTGAAATTTCAGCCTTGAAGTGACCGGCAGCAATTGCTGCACAGGCACGGCGATGCGACTCAACCGCAAAAGTATCCTGCGCCTCGCGGGTGATCTTCCACTGCTGCGCAACTTTCTCAGCGGTCAGGCCCATGCCGTAGGCGATCCCGAGGTTTTCCTCTTGCGAGAAAATCAGCGGGTTCATCGACATTTTGTTGCCCATCATTTGCGGCATCACGCTCATCGACTCAGTGCCGGCAGCAATCATCACATCGGCCAGGCCGAGGCGAATCTGGTTGGCAGCATCAGCCACCGCCTGCACCCCGGAGGAGCAGAAACGGTTGATGGTAATGCCCGGCACGGTAATCGGCAGCCCGGCCAGCAGCACGCCGATACGGGCAACGTTCATGCCCTGCTCGGCTTCCGGCATGGCGCAGCCAACGATCACATCACCGATCAGCGCCGGATCAATCCCCGGCACTTGGGCGACGACGGATTTGATGGCGTGAGCCAGCATGTCGTCCGGACGCACGTTCTTGAACATGCCATTTTTCTTGGCCACCGGCAGGCGGGTGGCAGCGACGATATAGGCGTCTTGAATCTGTTTGCTCATAATTTTGTCCTCGGCCTGATCAGTTACGGAGTGGCTTGCCGGTTTCGAGCATGTGCTTGATCCGGGCCTGGGTTTCGGGGGTTTTCAGCAAAGCCATAAAGTTCTGGCGCTCAACGGTGAGCAGCCATTCCTCATCGACCAGACTGCCCTGCTCGACTTCACCACCACAAAGGGCGATAGCAGCCGCCTTGGCAACCTTATAGTCGTGAGCGGAAATCATGCCGCATTCCTTCATATTGACCAGCATCATCTCGAAGGTTGCGATACCGTTCTTGCCAGCCACCGGAATACCGCGTGCCATCATCGGCGGTGCGTAACCGGCATCAGCCATGGCCCGCGCTTCCTTGATTGCAACGTAGAGAAGTTCGTTGGCATTAAACAAAATTGTGTCGGAAGGTTTGGCAAAACTGTAATCAACCGCTTCAACCGCACTCTTCGCAACCTTGGCCATCGCAATGGTCATGAAGACCGCTTGCAGATAGTTGAAGACCTCACCCGGCGTGGTCGATTGTGCCGCCCAATCCGCAGCGCGAACTGCGAACTCCTTGCAACCGCCGCCAGCCGGAATCAGGCCAACGCCGGCTTCAACCAGACCAACATAGCTTTCCAGCGCCATGACACGTTTAGCCGAGTGCATGACAAACTCGCAACCACCACCCAGCGCCATGCCCTGAACTGCAGCCACAGTCGGGACTTGTGAATACTTCAACGCCTGCGAAGCACGCTGGAATTTCTCCACGGTGTTTTCCAGCACATCGTACTGACCCGCAGCACAAGCCTGATTAACCTGCGCCAGATTAGCCCCAACCGCAAACGGTGCTTCGTGCCAGACCACCACGCCATCCAGCGTTTTTTCAGCTTGGGCAACAGCAGCAATCACGCCATCCAGCACTTCGTCACCGATGGTGTGCATCTTGGACTTGAATGAAATAATGCCAATTCCAGCGTCCACCGTAGCATTGCGCCACAGGCGTACACCGTCGTTCTCGTACAGCGTTTCACCAGTTTGCTCCGGTGCCGCAGCGGCTTCACCGAGCACACGCTCAGGGAAGAGCTGACGCTGATAAACCGGCAGTGCTGAACGGGCAGCGTAAGCATTACGACGGGCCGAGTAGGAACCTTGTGGCGTATGCACGCCGGTCCGGCCGCTTTCCAGCGCCCATGCCGGCAATGCGACATTGCTCATGGTCTTGCCAGCGGCGATATCGGCCGCCACGGCTTGAGCGATATCTGACCAACCAGCCGCTTGCCAAGTTTCAAACGGACCTTGCGACCATCCGAAGCCCCAGCGCATGGCGAAATCAAGGTCACGCGCATTGTCAGCAACGTGCTCAAGCTGGACTGCAGCGTAATGGAAGATGTCGCGGAAAATCGCCCACAGGAACTGTGCCTGCGGATGCGCCGAAGTGCGCAGCGCAGCAAATTTTTCAGCCGGGCTCTTGATCTTGAGGATGGCAGCAACTTCCTCGGCGATTTCGCCCGCAGAGGTACGGTAATCCTGCTTGGCCAGATCAAGCACCTGAATTTCCTTGCCCTGCTTGCGGAAAATGCCACAACGGGTTTTCTGCCCCAGCGCGCCCT
>CAYRBE010000156.1:0-5772 GCA_964422345.1 uncultured Dechloromonas sp. | reverse complement strand
CTCAACAGAGCGATCAGGTTCAGCAAGCTTTGCAGGCTTTACAGTCGCAGAATTCTGAGCAGAATGATCAACAGAGTCAGGAACCTAAGCCGGTTGTTAATTCTTTCGGCCAAACTACGGGTTCTTTGATTAGTGTGTCTGCTTAACTTGTTTGCGATGATATTGTGAGCTGAGTGCCAAAATGGCCATTGCTTCCACACTATCTTCTTCGGGGATTAGCTCCGGACTAGTTGCCCAGATGCAACGACAGCAGGCTCAGCGCAATGCTGATCAGGCTGAAAGTCAGGCAAGGGCGCTAAAGTCACAGGCACGTGATGCAGAGTCTGTTGCCAATCAAGCTCAAGAAGACGCTCGTTCATTGAATGCTCAAGCAAGCCAGGCTCAAGGTGAAGCATTGAGTGCTCGTCAAAGTGTCAATTCCATAAAGCTACCAAGCGAACCGCAGTCACAACTTAGTGATGTGCTTGCCAAGGTGAATGCAACGCTAAACCCACCAGAAGCTGCCGCGAAAACTGAATCATTGACCCCAGTGGTTAATTCTTTTGGGCAACAGATAGGTAAGGTCGTTAATGTGACAGCTTGATTTCGGTGTTTGATAAATCCCGAGGGGCGCATAGGCGCCCTTTTTGGTTTGTTGTAGGGTGGTGCTCTGGTATGGTGGTGGTTGTTGCGTATAGATTGAGGTAGTTCTAGTGTTAGATAATCATTGGTGTGCTTCAGTTGATGCCACTATTCAGTTACGGACTGGTTGCAATCCCCTAGAGAAGCACGGGCCGCAGGCGGTGATTGTTCATGCTGATGCCTGGGCGCCTATGGCGGCGGTTAAGAATCCTCACGATATCGCTGATGTGGTTGATTACGAGGTGATCTTTCTGGCGATCAGAAAGCTTGAGTTAAATGACCATTGTATTTGTTTGGAATCGAGCATTCTTGAAGTGATGGATGCTATTTTTTCGATGCCTGTGGTCACATCAGCTTTTATTTCTATGCATAAACCCCATGTTTATAACGGGCAGGGAACTCCCGCGATTTCCTTGTCTATGACACGCGAACAATGGCTGAAGAACAAGGTTTAATTACCGCCATTGGTGCGATTTCGAGCAATGACATGCTTGGACTCAATGGCTGGTTACCTTGGGATATTCCTGAAGAATTGGCGTATTTTGAGCAAACCGTTGCCGGCGCTGCGCTGGTGATTGGGCGTCTGACTTATGAGTCGATGGATGTGGTTCCAGTCGATTCATTTATCGTCAGCCGCCAGCGTGATTTAGATTTAAAACCTGGCTGTGTTCAGGCGGATAGTGTCGAAGATGCATTACGTGCCGCACTGGCGACCGGCAAGCGGGTTTTTGTGATCGGCGGCGCATCGATTTATGCCGCCGCCTGGCCATACTGCCATCGTTTTTTACTCACTCGGATTGAGATGCCATTTGATGGTGACATGCTCTTTCCCGAGAGCATTAAGTTTGAGTCAGCCGTGTTGCTTAGTGAAACCGAACAAACTTATCTTGAACGAAAAACCGGGCAGCCTGTGCGCTGCCGGTTCCTTTGCTATCAGCAACTGGCACCAAGGCCACTGCCTGCTTCTTAGTTTCTGCCACGACCTTTCCAACTGGTATTGCAAGTTTTTTGGAAGTAACGCAGCGCCCGATCCATGTGGCTATCGGGCATTTGTGGATCAAGGTCAGCGAGATGGGTTTCCGCTTCCGGTTTCAAATCATCTAGCCACAGGTTGATCAGGTCTTCACGCATTTCATGCGGGGCGTGCGCCTCAATGTATGCCATGACCGCTTTGGTGTCGAAGCCGGATGTTCTGAATTTGGCGATAAGCTCTTTGGCCTCACGTTGCAGGGCTGAGGCTTTTGGCGTCATGCCGGTGGCAATAAACAGGAAGAGCGTGGCAATAACACTCGGATCATCGCCATCGCCCTTGGTGACTCGATGCCATTCTTTGGCGACTAGCCGGTCATACTCGCCGAGGTCTTCAGCGATGTTGTCGTTGATGAAGAAATCACCGGCAGCATCTCCTCCATGTAATAAGGCGTCGGCGCTGACTGTACTGCTACGTAATTCAGGGATGGTCTCAGCCAGAAACTGTTTCATTTCATTGCGTAACGCGGTAGCCAGATCTTCCGGTTGTTGAGTCAGAAAAGCATCAAGCTTTGATTCTTCAAGTTTGCAGGTTTTTTTACGGGCGCTATCCAGCAGCTTGACTAGGCCGGTTCGTCCCGGGAACTCTAGCTTGGCATCCTTGACGAACAATATCAGCAAGGCGCTACAGACGACGGTTTCGGCGACTACCGACTGCAGCTCGTTTTGTGCCAATCCCATTCTGCGTGCCAGCCAGCAGGCGAGGGTGATTTGCTGCTGACAGGTGGCTCGCAGGTTTTGCTCAGCTTGATATTCAACGTTAAGCATCGGTGCAGCGAGCGTTTTGTCATTCAGAAAGTTTTTTTGATCTTCAGGCTGTGCAACATGGCCACCAATCAGCGTGTTGTCAGGCATGGCGTGTAAACGCTTCAGGAGATCAGAGCCGCCTTTCGATAGCGATAGAAATGTTTTGTCGCGGATTGCCAAGGCTGCCAGTTGGAGATCGCCACCTGACATGTTTTCAAGATACAGGCTGATCAGGTTAAGCATCCGGTCACGAGCGTTTTCGAGATCGATACGCAGGTGCGCCGTGCCGAAGTGGTTGGCAATCTGAACAATCCCTTTTGGCCCGTCTTCGAGAATGGCTTCAAGATGGCTGGACGTGATGATTTCTTCGCGCAGGCCAAAAGCGAGCGCCCGTTCAAAAAAGCGGCGATTGTCGACTGTTGCGATTGCGCTGGAGGCGTGTGCCATAAATATTCCTGATCAGATCGCTGATTCTTCTTCGATTTCGCCTTCGCCCATCCGGTTTGATGCGCCGCTTTGGGCAAGTGCTTTGGTCAGCGCTTCGAGCTCGGCGTGCTCTGCTGCGTGCGCGAGGCGTTCCATGCGGTCACGAAGCAGGATAATGACTTGCTCGAAAATATCCGGATGCTCATGGCGCAGGACCCAAGCGGTTTCCATCCAGTCACCGTCGGAGGCTTCGGCGCGGGTGACGCGGGGCTGGGTATCGTTGATCGAGTCGCCGAGATTGAGGGCAGCATCGATTTCATCAACCTTCTCGGCCAGCCAGGTGATGGTTTTATTTTCCATCGACGATTCTGCCGAACCTTCATAGCCAAAGGTGCCGCTCAGGGCAAATTGCAGTACTTCTTCAAAGCGATCAGCAAAATAATTGGCAAAGGTTTCGTAACCGCCGTCAATTTCACCAATTGCCTCGATATATTCTGCCGCTATGTCACCGTTGCTGTGAATAACTGCGTTCATCATGCCGCGTAGGGCTTCGTGGGTGCGGTCGCGGTATTTCTGTTCGAGAATCACGGCACGGGCGAATTGCTCCGGGCTAACCAGCATGTTGATGATCGATTCGCGTGAGGCATCGAACTCGCGCATCATCGCCAGTAAGTCCTTGGGCGGTAGTTCGTCCAGGATTTCGACCAGTGCGTTATCGCCTTCTTCATCAGCCAGTGCGACCAGTGCAGTTTCAGCGCCGGCAATGTCTCCGGCCAGAATCAGTTGTGAGGTTTGGATTACAACGGGATGGGTCATGCCAGTCCTTTAATGCGTGAATTTTTGGCTTACTGTTCGGTCGAATCAAAACCCTGACTGGCCATCCAGTCAGCACCGGCTTCGGAGAGGTCGCGGTCATCGTCCTCCTCTTCATCATCGAAGCGGGTTTTTTCTTTGGTTTCGTCTTCTTGTGGCGGTGCTACATCTCCTGAGTCACGCAGGCGGATAAATTCCAGCGTTGCGGTGATGACTAGAAAGGTATCGCCACCTTCTTCGTTGAGTGTTGCACCGATCAGCGGTTCGGCCCATGGGGCGATGCTTAGTGTGGCTTTCAGAGCTTTCCAACTGGGAAAGGCTGAGCGGCCAGGTTCGTTTAATACGGCGCGTTGAATGACTGCGGGATCTTTGAAGGTGAAGGCGTCGTAGAAGGTGACAGCAACCATTTCCGGGGCAAACTCGATCATTGGCAGCAGGGCATCAAAAGCCTGACGTTTTTCCTTGAGGCGTGACTGAAGCACGGTCTTGCCTTCCGAGTCGCTAAGTAGATCGTCAATTTCGCTGCTGTAGGTGTGGGCCAGTTCGGCAAAGAAGCGGGATTTTTTCATGGTCGGGCAATCGTCGAAATATAGGTTTTCCAGATGTCGCGGGCGACCTCAAGCGGGTCGTCGATCAGGCTGCGGCGGCGGTTGTCGTCGTAAGCCTTGCGCTTGGTTTCGTCCGACAATACCTCGTAGGCTTCCTGCACCTCACGAAAGCGCATGGCGGCCTCTGGTGCAGGGTTTTTATCCGGGTGGTACTGGTTGGCTTTCTTGCGGTATGAGGTTTTGATGACCTCTGCGGTAGCGCCCGGGGAGACACCGAGAATGGCGTAATGATCTTTCACCATGAATTCCTCATGCCGACTTGGTGGTAGCGCTGGATTTTGCAGCCGGTACTTTGACTTCAAACGGCAGGCGGCGCTCATCAGCCACGCGCAACATCAATAAACGAATCGCGTCGGAAATTGATAGGCCCATTGCGGCCAGCGCTTCAGTGGCGCGCTCTTTTGTCTCGCTGTCGATACGGGCGCGGACATAGGTGTCAGCCGTGCTCATGGCGCTTCTCCGAATTCTGAGTGGGGCGTTATTGTAGTCACAGTGGGACTACGTGGCAAGTGCTTTTGTTCCTTTTGGAAATTGGTCTTTTTGGCCAGTGCACCGTAGCACTTTGTCTTCGCAAGGATTTTCGTCAGTGAATTAAGCTTTGTTGCTTTCGGTAGTATGAATATCATGGTTGTTTGCCCAGACACGGTAATCATGCATTTTCTTCCCCTCAATGAGCTTTTTCTGACTTTGTTGCTGGGAGCTGGCTTGGGTTTTTTTGGTGGCCTGTTTGGTATTGGCGGGGGCATTATCGCCATACCGCTACTGGTTCTTGGCTTTGGCATGGATCAGCCGCTGGCTCAAGGGACGGCTCTGGTGCTGATGGTGCCTAACCTGCTGGTTGGCTGGTGGCGTTATTCTCAGCGACATCCGCTGGCTTGGCGCAATGCGCTGGTGATAGGCGTTTCCGGCACCTTGACGACTTGGTTGGTGGCGCATTTTGCGACTCGCCTTGATCCACTGGTTTTGCGCTATATGTTCAGTGGCTTTATAGGCTTGCTCGCTTTTCGCCTGCTCATTCCACGTCATGGCAATACCGTTGGGGAGGGTGCGGTTTTGAGGACACGCGCCTTGCCGTTGGTTGGTATCGCGGGCGGAAGCTGCATGGGTTTGCTCGGTGTGGGCGGTGGTCTGGTTGCGACGCCGCTTTTGAGCGGCTGGCTTGGACAACGACAAACAGTGGCGCAAAGTCTGTCGCTGGCGCTGATTGCACCGAGCTCGGTGGTGGCGCTAATGGCCTACGAAAAAGCGCATCAGGTTGATTGGGCTATGGGCTTGCCACTGGCGGTTGGTGGCTTGTTCACCGTTTCAGCCGGGGTCGCACTGGCCCATCGTCTGCCGGAAAAGCGGATGCGTGCGGCGTTCTCATGGATGCTGCTACTGACGGCGGGCTGGTTGCTCCTTGGGCCATTGTTGATGGGGTGAACCTGACTTGATTCAAGGGCTAGACTGACGAGTAAATCAGCCAGCCGGGCCGTGCATCTGCTAAGATTCGCCCGGATTTTTCAGGCGCTTACTCTTGTCCTCCCTC
>CAYRBE010000155.1:0-5871 GCA_964422345.1 uncultured Dechloromonas sp. | reverse complement strand
CGAATATGCATGACCGATTCACGGTCAAGACGACGGTGCCCACCTTCTGTTTTCCAAGCCTTGAGCAGTCCCTTCTCGACCCAAACCTGTGCGGTACGAACCGATACGCCCAAAATCTTAGCGGCGTCTCGTGTTGTGCAATATGTATTTGAAACTGTTTCACTCATGGTTTCAATTTTACATTAACCATTAAAAATGCCGTACATCAGGCTTTGGGAATCCAAAGTGTTACGGACGTACCTTGCCCTATTTTGCTGACTAGGCTGACCTTCCCACCATGTAGCTCAACAATTTCTTTAACGATGCTCATACCCAGTCCCGTACCGGGGATTTTGCCGGACGTGTCGGCGCGGTAAAACCGTTCGCAAACCCGAGAGCATTGCTCCGGTGTCATGCCGATGCCGTGGTCGGTGATGCAAATCCCGACTTGCCCTGACCGCTCTTCTTTGTTTTCCTCGAGTAATTCAATTTCAACGGCACCGTGGTTTGGCGAGTATTTATAGGCATTTGAAAGCACATTACTGATTGCCTGCGTCAGCTTCTTCCGGTCCACTCGCAACCAATACTGTTTTTCGGGTGGTGGCGCGACCGGGGCGGTAACGCCATCTATCGACTTAAAGTTTGCAATAATTTCCTGCAATAATTCGCCGACATCAATGCGAGACAGGTTGAAATCCTTACCTCGGCGCTCTTCGATCCGAACAAGGTCAAGCAGTTCATTGATGATTGAGACCATCAGTTCGGATTGGCGATGAATAATGCCAAGCAGTTCGTTGCGCTCCTCAACCGGAAACTCCTGAGACAGCATCAGTTCAGAGTAGCCATAGATGCTGGCCATCGGTGTTCGCAACTCGTGGGCCGCAGTAGACAGAAATTCGCTCTTCAAACGGTCGACTTCTGTTTCGTGCGTAACATCCCGAAAGTAGAGAATTTGGGATACTTTTTCAGCCCCCGAAAGGCGCAAACCGACTTCAAGCACACGTTTGCCGGCGGTTGCTAATTCAATCAGTTGACGATAGCTGCCCATGTCGTTGTCGCTGCCTGTTGTTTGCGCTGCCCGCATGGACTCAATGTTGAAAGACCGAGCGTTGTTGACGCATAATTTTGCCAAGCGATCGACAAATGCATCTTCCTCCAGCCCGGCAATATCCTCCTCACCAAGACCAGTCATGCGACTAAATGTCGGGCTAATGTACTTGACGCGACGTTCCCCATCAAATGACACAAAGCCATCGGGGCTCAAGGAGAAAATTGCGTCAAGTTGGTTCTGGATACTTTCACGTGTTGAAAGTGAGCGGAAAAGCATAAAGAACAAAGTCAGCGCCATGGCGCTGACGGCCACCGCCCCCATCAGCACAGTTCGTCGATGTGAATAATACGGCGCCAGCACATCACTCTCCGCTTCACCCAAGATGAAACTCATGCCGTATTCAGGTAGGCGGTAGTAACCAAAGATGCGTATCTTGCCATCGGTTGTTGCGGCGCTCTTGAAACTGCCTGAATCTGGTTCGTCGCTGCGAAGAAACGGCCTATCCTTTATTATCTGACCCAGACTTGATTCGATGGCTGGATAGCGCGCCATAATTTCGCCAGTTTCACGCACGACAGTCAGAGAACTGCCCCCAGCAAGACGCAGCTTCTCGGCAAAGCCGGCAAACTGATCGGGACTCACGGACACCACCAATACACCGTCGAATTTTCCATTCTTGAGGATAGGGCGGGTGATCTGGATCGACCATTTGCCCGAAACTTTTCCCTTGAGTGGTCGGCTGATGAAGAGTCGATCGGCATTGCCAGCCTCTTGATGGACTTTGAAATGTTCCCGCTGGCTCAAGTCCGTACGATCAGTCGGTTTGGCCAGGTTTGAGTAGGCGAGGATGCCATCGCGATCAATGATTGCCACCTGGAAAGTCAGGTCATCAATATTTTCTTGTCGGCGCTGAACTGAGTTGGAGAAATATTTCCAGTCTCCTGTCCACTCCGGGCGAAGGTCAAGGATGAACTCGTTGATACGCTTGATGGTGGAGCGCGAGTACTCGGCGAAGACATGGGCTTGAACCACTGTTCTGACTTCGGCCTCATGCAGGTGATTCTGGCGACTGCGATACAGCTCATAGGCAGCAGCGGCCCAGACCAGCACGATGCTGAGAATAACAATCAAGGAAATTTGACTGCGCAGAATAGAACTTGAGCGTTTCATGTTTTTGCTTACCGGTTAATGATGTGGCAATTCGCTGGCAAACATTAAATTGGCATGCCGACTACGGGCTTCGATCCGTCCGAACAACGGTTGAATGCCGGCATCAAAAACCAAGTCCAACCTCTTGCAGGCGGCGCTGGAAATATGCGTTACCCTGTTTCCTGCTCGCTCGACAAGGTCTAGCCCGTTTGCGAGCACTTCGGCAACGGCGATGACCGGTACCAGCAGGTCGCCTAAAGCAGCATCCGGAGCATGGTGATGAGCAATGGCAGCAGTAATGTCTGCGGGCAACGCCCAATGCTCTGCTAGCCAGGCGCCAATTTGCGTATGGCCGACGGCGAAATGTCGATGTTCGACGGTTTCTAAAGCGATTGCCTGGCTATGCGCTTCATTTAAGGCCATCTTGAAAGTGTCTTGATGAAAACGATAGAGCCATAGCTGGCCAATATCGTGTAAAAGCCCGGCAATGAGCGCACTATCGGATGAAATGGGTTCATCGATATGAATTGCCAGTTCCTGAGCGCACACGCCAACGGCAATGCTATGTTGCCAATACGAAGCGGACATAACTTCAGACGCACTGGTACCGACAAATTCTCCGAGACTACTGATTAGAGAAATTTCTCTAACCCGGCCCATACCGATAAGTGAGGTTGCCGTGTAAATATCGCTCACGGCTGAAATGTGTCGGGTTCGTGCAGCCGCACGGTTGGCAAAGGACAGAACGCGTGCTGCGATCACCGGATCATGACCGATTAAATCAGTCAGAACATTAAGATTAGTCTCCGGGTCATCGAGCGATGCAAGAATTTCGATAACAACACGGGGAAAGCTGGGCAATCCGATAGCGCGGGTAAGAACCTCGTCCTGAGTGATCGTTGTTGTCATGGTCACGAATTCCTGTAGGCGAGTATCTGATCAAACAATGCCGACATCGTTGGGTCACTTAGGTCGGCGCCGGCAAAGATATCCATGGCACGGTGGGCGACGAGCGCTGTATCGGTGGCCACCTGCTCATCGCTGCGGGTATCTGGCGCCACAACATAAATGTATTCCGTCTGGTGGGCTGTCATCTGGTGCAGACTGTCAGCGGTCAGAATATGCCCGGCGGGCAGAGAAAGACGCAGATGGCCATATTTCACAACCCTGAGCGCATCGGCCAGAACCATGCCGACCTCTGCCTCGACGATCGGAATGTATTGTGTTCGGATTCTCATGTGAGGCCCCTCTATTTTCGCTTTGGTGATGAATGCTGCGGTGAACGCCCAAAAAAGCCGAAATCCGTAAAGCAGATTACTGCATATCCCAAATTACTTGATGGCGACATCACGCTGGCTCGACATCGTCGTAACGCCTGGCAATCTCCGAAAAAGTACTTTCGATACTAAAAAATGCATCAACGATTGCGGGATCAAAGTGCGTACCACGTCCTTCTGAAATGATACTCGCTGCTTTTTCGTGTGGCATTGGTGCCTTATAAACACGACGAGTGGTCAAAGCATCGTACACATCCGCTATAGCCATCAGACGAGCCGGAAGTGGTATCTCCGTGCCGGCAAACTGGTTGGGATAGCCACTGCCATCCCATTTTTCATGGTGGCCGTAAGCGATCTCTTTTGCAACCTGTAGAAAGGAGTTGGAATCATCAAGGTTCGCTTCTGCTGCCTCGATGACTCGTCGTCCGTGGTCGGGATGAGTTTTCATGATATCGAATTCATCAGGATCAAGGCGCCCGGGCTTTAGCAGGATATTGTCCGGAATTGCAACCTTGCCGATGTCGTGCAGCGGTGCAGACTTGAAGATCAGCTCAATCGTTTCATCGTCCAGCGTCGCGGTGTAGAGCGGATTCTTACGTAGCTCTAGCGCCAGTTCGCGGATGAAATTCTGGGTGCGACGCAAGTGACGTCCGGTTTCGTTATCGCGCGCTTCGGCTAGGGCAGAAAATGCCATAATCGTGACGTCCTGCGTGGTTGCAACCTGCTTGATTGCCGCCTGCAATTCGAGATTGCGTTGGGCGAGTTGGGCGGTACGCTCAGCAACCCGATGATCAAGCAAGTCATTCTGATTGACGATCAAACGCAAAGCACGCCCCAGACTGACATGATTGGCAACCCGGGTCAGTACGATGGGCGGAGAAAATGGCTTCGAAATATAGTCCACCGCACCGAGCGAAAGGCCGCGCGCTTCGTCCTCCACCGAGTCGAGGCCAGTCAGAAAAACAATAGGTACATCGAGAAGCTCGGGTATCGCACGCAACATACGGCAGAGTTCATACCCATCAATAGTCGGCATCACCACATCAAGCAGGATCAGATCGGCCGGCTTGCCAGCAGCGATATAGCGCAACATGGCCTGACCATCAATAAACGGATGCACGTTGTAATGTGGCGAAAGCAAGCTGACCAGCAGATGCAGATTTTCCGCCTGATCGTCTACGACCAGCACATCGGCCTTGTCGGCAACCAGAAGTTCTTTCATGACAAGTGAATTTCCAGTTCAGGGAGAAGCATTTCCATTTTCTCGGCGGCGCCCTCAAGGTCAAAATTACGGATATCATTAAGCACGGAGAGAAATTTCCCATGCGTTTCAGTAGAAAGTGCCGCAGGTAGATTCCCTGCCAGGTCTTCGGCAATATCGAGCGCCTGCCCATCAGACATTTTCAGCAACGCGTGCAGATAGCGGAAGGCGCCCAGCAAACCATCACTGCTTACCTGCGGCGCCCTCTCGATCACCGGTTGCGGATGATCGCTGATCCAACCACGGGCTTCCGTGAGTGTCGCAGCCAGCGATGCTGCGAGCGCTGCAATGGACGCGGGGTCTGCTGGCTGGTCATTACGTAAAGTCATCTCAATCGCTTGGGCATGACTGTACAGCTCTGTGGCGCCAAGTTGTCCGGCGCTTCCCTTAATCGTATGTGCGATTTCGAAGGCACTGTGCAAATCATTGCTGGCAAGATGGGCTACAAGCCGCTCAAGATCGCCTTCGTGATGTTCGACGAACTGATTCAACACCCGATGCATCACCGCAGGCTTGTTGTTGGTCATCCGGGCAATACGACTAATGTCAAAATTTGCGCCGCCAAGCAGTTTTGCTGGAGATGGGGGTTGATGGCTTGGCGCAGCATCCGAAGCCTGCTTGCCGGAAGGCCCCGGCAATGGCTGTGAAGGCAACCAGAGGGCCAAAGTGGCGTAAAGAACTTCCGGTTCAACTGGCTTGGCAATGTGATCATTCATGCCGGCTGCCAGGCAGGCTTCTCGATCTTCACCGAAGGCATTTGCCGTCATCGCGACAATCGGAATTTTCTCCCAGCCCGGCATGGTGCGAATGCGGCGGGTCGCTTCAAGGCCATCCAGTTTTGGCATCTGCATGTCCATCAGGACCATGTCGTAGCATTTGTCGCTCGAAGCTTTCTCGACAGCCTCTAGGCCATCTTTGGCGATATCGATGACTAAACCAGAGCCGGCAAGCAGCTCCAGTACAACTTCACGATTGACCGGATTGTCCTCCGCGATCAGCAAGCGACGGCCCATCGCCTGCTGATGCAACAATTTGACGGTGGCGAGTGGTGCTTTTGTCTTCATTGCGGGGAGTCCGGCAATGTCGGACAGCGTGTCGACCAAACTCGATGCGGTAAGCGGCTTTGGTAACACACGCTGAAAACCGGCGGCCAG
>CAYRBE010000154.1:0-5934 GCA_964422345.1 uncultured Dechloromonas sp. | reverse complement strand
ATTTTGACTGAGGACATAAGCTTGTCGGGAGAGACGATGGCTTTTCCAAAGGCATCTACGGGGAGGCTTAATGTTACGTCTGGTTCGCTATTGTTTTCGGCGCTTGTAAAAAGGCCGTGCTCGTCAATTTTGAGCGTAATGGGCAATGGCAAACCGACAATAGATACATGCGCCCCGGAAAAGGCCCGAAGTCGGGTTAACGCCCATGACTCTTGGCTAATTAGATGATTTAGCGAGAGGCAAAGCAGTTCGTTTAAGCGATTAGCGAACACGCGTTTCCTAAAACTTGTACCCGCGATGCAAAGCGACTACGCCAAGCGCAAGGTTAAAGTATTCGACATTTTCCAAGCCGGCATCTTCCATCATGGTTTTTAGTTCTTCCTGACCCGGATGAACACGGATGGACTCAGAAAGGTAGCGATAGCTGTCTGAGTCGTTGGTGACCAGTTTGCCGACCTGTGGAATCACCTTGAAAGAGTAGAAGTCATAAAGCGGTGCCAGTGGTTTCCATACCTGAGAAAATTCCAGAACCAGCAGGCGGCCACCGGGGCGGAGAACGCGCTTCATTTCAGCTAGTGCCGCATCTTTATGCGTCATGTTGCGCAAACCGAAGGCAACAGTGACACAGTCAAACCAGTCATCTTCAAAAGGAAGTTTCTCGGCATCGCATTGTGCTACCGGGAGCATGTAGCCTTTATCAATCAGTCGGTCGCGCCCGCAGGCGAGCATGGCATTGTTGATGTCGGTCAGCCAGACTTGACCGCTTTTGCCAACGCGCTTGGCAAAAGCCAGTGAGAGGTCTCCGGTGCCACCGGCTACATCGAGAACACGCGAGCCCTCACGAACGCCGCTGCGTTGGATGGTGAAGGCTTTCCATAGTCGATGCATGCCACCAGACATCAGATCATTCATTAGGTCATAACGGCTGGCGACAGAGTCGAAAACATCGGCAACACGCCGAGCTTTTTCTTGTTCGGCAACGGTCTCGTAGCCAAAGTGCGTAGTATCGTTTTTCATGATTTAGTGGTGTGCACCGCAGCTGCCACCGCTAGGGCGGCTTGTGGTGTCAATATCGCGTGAAAGTCCCTGAGTTTCAATTTGCTTAAGATACTCAGCCCACAATTCGTCATGATGCTTGCCGAGGTTGTAGAATAAATCCCAAGAATATAGACCGCTGTCGTGCCCGTCTGAATAAACGAGGCGTAACGCATAGGTGCCAACAGGCTCTATGCGGTCTATATCAACATCACGCTTACCGGTTTGTAGTGTCTCTTGCCCTGGGGCGTGACCGCGTGCTTCAGCCGAAGGCGTATATACCCGAAGAAATTCAAAAGGAAGTTTAAATACTTCGCCAGAAGAGTAGGCCAGTTCAAGCAGCCGTGACTTTTGATGCAGCTTTATGTCGCTGGGGATCGGTGTGTCTCGATCAATACCTGCCATAGTAGTCTCCTGAATAAGCCGACATTTTAGCTTAACAGCAGGCAAGGTATTGAAGCCACGTCAAACAAGATCAAAGCCGTTGATAGCTAGCGCGGTCAAAGTCTGCCCCTCGTTGCACAATGTGGCGAAGGCGTATTTGGAAACGCTCTTCGCCGAGAAATACATCCATTAGCCGGTTTGCTTGGAATGTGACAGAGGCCAGAACGATACTGCCTTCTTCTTTCAGGGATGGTAGTGCCGGGAGAAGAAATGCGGGGGAGAGGCGGTCGCTATGCTCCCCAGTGAGGCCGGATTGGCGGATACCCACGCCAGCAGGAACACCGGGCAAGGTGGCCACGCCAACAATGAGTCCGCCGTTTTCTTCCTGCATTAACCAGTTCGCCTGCGCCAATAGAAACTGATCGCCATCATGGGGACAAACGACTAGAAGTTGGCCGTGGCGAATTTTAAGTTGAGGATGTGTCGCACCAAGTCTGAAGCCGTTGGCAGAGTGATTGATCACCGACCACTCTTCGTACGGAAAACTGACGCCCGGCTTGATCACTAAATCTTGTTCCGGGTGAGCCCGGTCGCCGAATGTAAAAATCTGGTCAAATGCACCACGGGAATAGCTGTTGGCCGTGGCTGGTTGGCTAAATTCTTTGCCGGTAACGTGAAAATGCATGGCATCGAAGCCAGTGGCGATCCGGGCTATGCCTTCTGATGCAAAGCGACGGAATTTTCGCGGCGAGGCTGATTGAGTCCACGGCAAACAAAGACGCTGCAGAAGCTTGGTTACGTGTCCGGCTGTTTCCTCCCCCAATCCAAGTTGAGAAGGTGTCATTTGCAGCCTAAGCTGACTGATCATGTGATTGATTTGCAGACCTAGCCGGGTGGTATCCAGGCGTCGGGCATCAGCGCCGGGTGAGTCGGAGAGTGCGCTGGGATGCATTGGTGTGTCCCGCATCAGTTCGACGATGTAGGGTGGAATTTCGAGATCGTCATCAAGTTTGGCAATCGAGACCAAAGGCGCCCACATCCCTGCCCAGCGGCGAATCAAATTTAGATCACGTACGGTATTGCTATAGGGGCTGGCGATATCGATCAGCAGCAAGGTCGTATAGGCCGCGGCACAATGAGTCGCTTGAAGATTGCTTTCCAAGCCGTCAACTACCGGGGTGCTGGCAATTCCCCATTCTTCGGCAGTTTCAAAAAAACCATGGAGGTCAAGCCAGATACCTGCCGGGAGTTCCCGCCTAGCCCGGTAATGTTCGAGTATCACCATGCCGGTGTAGTAGATGCAGCGATGCAGGATGGAGGCCATGAGCGCTGTATATTTTGGATTTGACCAGTCCGGCGTCTCGAGCTGAGCGCACATGGCATAGCCTTTACCCATTTTTCGCCAAGCTGTGATGACTTGCTGAAAGCTAAGCTCTTCTGACTCACTCAGTACCAAGGCTTTGTTATGGTAAAGACGAGCCATTTCCTCTTCGACAAAGCAGATTGGAACCCTGGCCTGTTCTAGCAAAGTGAGTAGCACGCCTGGGTCAGGCGGTTCTGCCAACAAGGCATCGATAAAACGCATTAGCTGCTGCTCAGCCACAACTGGATGAGCCAGACTCAGCCCGGCAAGGTAATCGAGTCCCGATTGAATGTCAGTGAATTTTAGTGGTGGTGAAATAGAGTCGGACATGTTGTTATACCCTCCCGAGGTCTATCTGGTTTGCGCTGAATGTCTTGATTAGCGCGTCGGTCAGTATTTCATCAGTGATATGTGGGCGAGCAATAGAATGCTCGTTATGGACATTTCCCCAAATCGGTTCCGGGAAATGGCGATCATTTATCCAGCGAGGGATGATGTGCCAATGAACATGGGGAACCATGTTTCCAAAGCTGGCCAAATTAATTTTGTCAGGCTGAAACAGCTGGCGAATAGTTTGTTCAACGGCAAAAACAATCGACATCAGCGTTTGTTGTTCCGCTTGAGGTAGATCGGTCATTTCTCGAACATGTTTGTTCAGGATCACCCGGCAAAAGCCGGGGTAGTTAGGGTCGTCGACCCTGACGATACGCAATGCCGGTATGTGTAAAAGCACAGTACCGCCTGGCGATGAACATAGCTCACATGTTGAAACAGGACTATCCACAACAAAAACCCCACAATGATTACCGAATTAATTCTAGTAATACATCATGGGGTGAATGAAAAGCAAAGAACTAATTCACGGAAAGAGCGAAATTTTCATTTAACTTACAGTAAAACGCGCTCAATCCCGCCATTATTGGCTTTACCTACATAATCGGCCATCCAGTTATCGCCGAGCAGATGTTTTGCCATTTCGACCACGATGTAATCGGCCTTGGTATCGGCATCATCATCGTAGCGCGACAGGCCCTGCAAACAGGCCGGGCAGGAGGTCAGGATTTTGATATCGCCCTTGAAGCCATCGGCGCGAATTTTGTCCGTGCCTTTGACGATCTCTTCCTGTTTGCGGAATTTCACCTGAGTTGCAATGTCCGGACGTGAGTAGGCGAAAGAACCTGAGTCACCACAGCAGCGATCGGTCAACGGTACTTCTTGGCCCATCAGCGCCTTGGTTACGGCGAGTGGTGCGTAGGACTTCATCGGTGAGTGGCAGGGGTCATGGTACATGTAGCGTGTGCCCTCTACACCATCCAGCTTCAAGCCCTTTTCCATCAGATATTCGTGGATGTCGAGCAAGCGGCAGCCGGGGAAAATCTTCTCGAACTGATATTTCTGCAATTGATCCATGCAGGTGCCGCAGGACACGATGACGGTCTTGATGTCGAGATAATTAAGCGTGTTGGCAACGCGGTGGAAGAGCACGCGGTTATCCGTGGTGATCTTCTGGCCCTTGTCTGCATCGCCGGAAGCATTCTGCGGGTAGCCGCAACAGAGATAACCAGGTGGTAAAACTGTGGTCGCACCAACTTCGTAAAGCATGGCTTGGGTGGCAAGACCAACCTGTGAGAACAGGCGCTCAGAGCCACAGCCCGGGAAGTAGAAGACAGCATCCGATTCTTCGCTGGTCTTTTTGGGATTGCGGATAACCGGGATAACTTTGTCGTCTTCGATATCAAGCAGCCCGCGTGAGGTGCGTTTGGGCAGGTTGCCCGGCATCGGCCGATTCAGGAAGTGGATGACCTGCGTCTTGACGGTAGGGGCACCGACTGTGGCTGGCGGGTGGGCGCGGGTGTCCTGCACCAGACCAATCGCCTTCGCCGCCTTGTGAGCCAAACGCTGGGCCTTGAAGCCGAAGTCCATCATGACACCGCGCATCAGCTTGATTGTCGCCGGGTCTTTCAGGTTCAGGTAGGTCATTGCTGCCGTTGTGCCGGGGCTGAAGCGTTTTTTGTTCTGTTTGCGCAGGAAGTTGCGCATGGCGACGGAAACATCACCGAAGTCGATATCGACCGGGCAAGGTTTCAGGCAGCGGTGACAGACCGTGCAATGGTCTGCGACATCGTTGAATTCGTCAAAATGCTTGAGCGAAATGCCGCGCCGGGTCTGCTCTTCGTAGAGGAAGGCTTCAATCAGCAGTGAGGTGCCAAGAATCTTGTTGCGTGGGCTGTACAACAGGTTGGCACGAGGTACGTGGGTCGAACAAACTGGCTTGCATTTGCCGCAACGCAGACAGTTTTTGATCATCTCGGAAATCTTGCCGATTTCCGACTGCTCCATGATCAGCGATTCAGTACCGAGCAGGCTGAACGACGGTGTGTAGGCGTTGGCCATGTCACCGCCGGGCATCAGTTTGCCTTTGTTGAAGTGATTGTTCGGGTCGACTTTCTGCTTGTAGGCGCGGAAGGGCGCGATTTCAGCTTCAGTCAGGAACTCAAGCTTGGTAATGCCGATACCGTGTTCACCGGAAATCACGCCATCCAGACTACGGGCGAGGTGCATGATGCGTTCGACCGCTTTGTGCGCCGTCTGCAGCATTTCGTAATTGTCGGAGTTGACCGGGATATTGGTGTGAACGTTACCGTCACCGGCGTGCATGTGCAGGGCGACGAAGACCCGGCCACGCAGGACTTCCTTGTGGATGGCTTCGATCCGCTCAATGATTGGGCGATAGACGCCACCATCAAAAATTTTGCTCAGGCGCGAATGCAGTTCCTGCTTCCACGAAGTGCGGACAGAGTAGTCCTGCAGGCGGTGGAAGAGCTTGGCGTGATCAGCCCGGTTGGTGAGTTCTCCAGCTTGTACGCCGTACTCGCCAAACAACGATTCAGCTTCGGCTAGCGGTAGGTCGAGGTTATCGAGCAACCAGGCCCAGCGGCGGCGAACGGCATCAACGTACTCCAGCGCAGCCTGGCGGCGGTCACCGATCAGGACGCTGGTGTCGAGTGTCGTATCACCCCGGTGTAGCGGTAAATCGCCCTTGAGGAATTCGCTCAGTGCGTCGCAAATTTCCAGCTTGTTTTGGGTTGATAGTTCAATGTTGATGCGTTCGATGCCGTCGCAATAGTCGCCCATGCGCGGCAGCGGAATCA
>CAYRBE010000153.1:0-5948 GCA_964422345.1 uncultured Dechloromonas sp. | reverse complement strand
ATGTTGATGCGTTCGATGCCGTCGCAATAGTCGCCCATGCGCGGCAGCGGAATCACAACGTCTTCATTAACCTTGAAAGCATTGGTATGACGTGAAATTGCCGCGGTACGCGAACGGTCGAGCCAGAATTTTTTACGCGTTTCGGGATCGACGGCAATGAAGCCTTCGGCGGCGCGCAGGTTGCACATGCGGACAACTTCCGAGGCTGCGGCCATCACGGCTTTTTCATCATGGCCGACGAGGTCACCAATCAGAACCATCTTCGGGCGACCATGGCGCTTGGCCTTGGTGGCATAGCCGACGGCTTTTACATAACGCTCATCGAGGTGCTCAAGACCGGCTAACTGAACGCCAGCAGCATGCCCGGCGCCACCCGGTTTGAAGTAGTCAGTGATTTCAACGATGGCTGGCACGGCTTCGCGCACCTGACCAAAAAACTCCAGACAAACAGTGCGCGCAACGGGCGGCATTTTGTGCAGCACCCAGCGGGCAGCAACTATGATGCCGTCGGTGCCTTCTTTCTGAACACCCGGTACGCCACCGAGGAATTTATCGGTCACGTCTTTACCCAGCCCGATCTTGCGGCAGGCAGAGCCGGGCATGGTCAGAATTTCTTCCTTGAGCAGTTTTTTACCGCTCGGGTCAAAACGTTTCAGACGGAATTCGACGTCTTTTTGTTCGTGAATCTTGCCGTAGTTGTGATTGACCCGCTCGATTTCCAGCCAGTTGCCGTCCGGATCGACCATCTTCCACCAAGCCAGATTATCTAGCGCGGTACCCCACAGGACGGCTTTTTTGCCGCCTGCGTTCATCGCGATGTTGCCGCCGATGCATGAGGCGCTTGCCGAGGTGGGATCTACCGCAAAAACGCGGCCAGCCAGCGAGGCGGCTTCCGAGACGCGCTCGGTGACGACGCCCGCGCCGGTACGAATAGTGGCATAGGGGGTTTCATGGCCGGCCAGTACAAGTTCTTCAACCGGGCCGATGTCGATCAGCTTTTCGGTATTGATGATTGCCGAATTGCGGGTCAGTGGGACAGCGCCGCCGGTATAACCGGTGCCGCCCCCACGCGGGATGATGGTCAAACCGGCTTCGATACAGCCGCTGACCAGATGACCAATTTCTTCTTCGGTATCCGGGTAAAGGACAACGAAGGGGTATTCGACGCGCCAGTCGGTGGCATCGGTAACGTGTGAAACGCGGGCCAAGCCATCGAAAGCGATGTTGTCTTTGCGCGTGTGCTTGCCAAGGATTTTCTGGACTTTGCGGCGTAGATCGTAGGTTTCGCTGAAGCGTTCGGCAAAGCGATTCACTGCATCGCGCGCGGCATCAACCAGCGATTTGACCTTGGCTGAGCGCTCCGGGCCTTCATCTTCGGTAGCCAAACGCCGTTTTTCGACCTCAGTGAGCCGGTGGTGAAGCGCGGAGACCAGCGCATCACGGCGCTCGCGGTTATCGAGCAGGTCGTCTTCCAGATAGGGGTTGCGTTGGACAACCCAGATGTCGCCCAGTACCTCGTAGAGCATGCGGGCTGAACGGCCGGTGACGCGTTCGCTGCGAAGTTCATCGAGAATCGCCCAGTTGTCCGGCCCAAGCAGGCGGATGACGATTTCACGATCAGAAAACGAAGTGTAGTTGTAGGGTATTTCGCGCAGGCGGGCAGTCATGGAAGCAACCGGGGTCCGTCAAAAGGTAGATTTTAGCGTATTGCGGCGCAACACGCGGGACCGATAGACTCCTTCATGGTGAAAGGGTTCAGTTTGGCAGTGCTGTCTGAGCGATGAGCCAGTAGCGGGCCAGCTTGCCAATGGCCATGAACAGGCAGCAGGGGAGCCAGTGCAAGCGCAACCAACCGGCGGCAAGGCACAAGGCGTCGCCAATCAAGGGAACCCAGGAGAGCAGCAGGGCCGGGCTGCCCCAGCGCTCAAGTTTGTCCTTGTGGGGTAGTGATTCGAGTCTCTGCCAGCGCGGCAGGATGTAGCCGCACCACCACGTGGTCATGCCGCCGGCCGTATTGCCCAGTGTGGTGACGAGCAGGGCGGAACCGTATTCTTCAGGGTGGAGCTTGAGAAAGCCCCAAAGCAGTACCTCTGAACCGCCGGGTAGCACCGTTGCCGAGAGAAAACTGGCAGCCAGAAGGCCCCAAAGTCCGCTTTCAGCCGTGACGTTTAACCACTCCACCCGTAGAATCTCCCTTTTGCATTAAAGAATTGCGCCATGCACCCGGATTATCTCGAAAAAGTACTCAATGCACAGGTTTATGATGTGGCCGTCGAAACGCCGCTCGACCTGGCCACTAACCTTTCTGTCCGGGTCGGCAACAAGATTTTGCTTAAGCGCGAAGATCTGCAGCCGGTGTTTTCTTTCAAAATTCGCGGTGCCTATAACAAGATTGCCAGCCTTTCTGCCGAAAAACTCAAGCGTGGTGTGATCTGCGCTTCAGCTGGCAACCATGCCCAAGGCGTGGCAATGTCGGCGGCTAAAGTGGGTTGCCGGGCGGTGATCGTGATGCCAACCTCGACCCCGGGGATCAAAATTGATGCCGTTAAGCGGCGTGGCGGCGAGGTGGTTTTGCATGGGGACTCTTACGACGAGGCTTATGCCCACGCGCTGGAACTTGAGAAGACCGAGAAGCTGAGTTTCGTTCATCCCTTTGATGACCCGGAAGTGATCGCCGGCCAGGGCACGATTGCGATGGAAATTCTGCGTCAGCATTCACGGCACAACGGGCCGATTCACGCAATTTTCTGCGCTATCGGTGGTGGTGGTCTGGCCGCTGGTGTAGCTGCCTACATCAAGCGCTTGCGCCCGGAAATCAAGGTGATCGGGGTTGAAACTTTTGATGCCGATGCGATGAAACAGTCGTTGGCCAAAGGACACCGCGTGCGGCTGAATCAGGTTGGGCTGTTTGCCGACGGGACGGCGGTCAAGTTTGTCGGTGAGGAAACCTTCCGGCTGTGCAAGGAATACCTAGACGAGGTCATTCTCGTTGATACCGATGCAATCTGTGCCGCAATGAAGGATGTCTTCGAGGATACCCGCTCTATTCTTGAGCCAGCCGGTGCATTGGCAGTTGCAGGGGCCAAAGAGTACGCCCGTCAGCACAAGCTGAAGGACAAGAATCTGGTGGCCGTGACTTCGGGTGCCAACATGAATTTTGACCGCCTGCGCTTTGTCGCTGAGCGTGCCGAGTTCGGCGAGCAGCGTGAGGCGGTTTTTGCTGTGACGCTGCCGGAGAAGCCGGGGGCGTACAAGAAATTCCTCGCCTTGATCGGCAAGCGCAATGTGACTGAGTTTAACTATCGTTTTCACACTGCTGCTGAGGCGCATGTTTTTGTTGGCGTTCAGGTAGTCGACCGCAAGGAATCGCTGAAGCTGGTTGAAAGTCTGCAAAAACACGGCTATCCAACGCTTGATCTGACCGATGATGAAATGGCGAAAAATCATATTCGCTATATGGTCGGTGGGCATGCCCCGCAGGTTTGTGAAAAGGGCATGCGAGAGCTGATGTATCGCTTTGAGTTCCCGGAAAAACCGGGGGCGTTGATGAATTTCCTGACCCAGATGAGTGCCGGCTGGAACATCAGCCTGTTCCACTACCGCAACCACGGAGCTGACTATGGCCGCGTACTGGTTGGGATGCAGGTGCCGAACGGCGATATGAGCCAGTTTAAGGAATTCTTGAAGAACCTCGGTTACGCCCATTGGGATGAAAGTCAGAACCCAGCCTATAAACTTTTTCTTGGCTAATTCGATTTGGTTATTATTTTGTGAATAAATATTCTTTCACAGAATAAGAGGCAATCCCTAGACTCCAGTCATCGCAATTCATATGCATTTGACTGGAGTTTTTTATGCGCAAATTTGGCTTTTTTGCTGCGTGCACCGTAGCACTCGGGATTGGTTCAGCAGTGGCTCAAACCTCGCTGCTCAATGTTTCCTACGATCCAACCCGTGAGTTTTATAAAGATTACAACACGGCTTTTAATAAACACTGGCAAGCCAAAACCGGGCAAGTGGTGACTTTTCGTCAATCACACGGAGGCTCGGGTAAGCAGGCAATGTCGGTGAGGGATGGTCTGGAGGCGGATGTCGTAACGCTGGCTTTGGCTCATGACATTGATGCGCTGGTTGAGCGCAAGTTGATCCCGGCTGACTGGCAAAAGCGGTTTCCACATAATTCTTCGCCCTATACCTCGACGATTGTTTTCTTGGTTCGCAAGGGCAATCCAAAGAATATCCGTGACTGGGGTGATCTGGCCAAACCCGGTGTTGGTGTGATTACGCCCAATCCCAAGACTTCAGGCGGGGCGCGCTGGAATTATCTCGCCGCTTGGGCTTGGGCGCTCAAGCAACCGGGAGGTAATGAACAGCAGGCAAAGGAATTACTGACGGCGATATACAAAAATGTACCGGTGCTCGATTCAGGAGCGCGCGGGGCAACGACGACGTTTGTTGAGCGCGGCTTGGGTGATGTCCTGATCGCGTGGGAAAACGAGGCGCAATTGGCGGTTAATGAAATCGGCAAGGATAAGTTCGAGATCATCGCGCCCAGCCTGTCGATTTTGGCCGAGCCACCGGTCGCGGTCGTCGACAAGGTGGTTGAGAAGCGCGGTACGCGCCTGACCGCGCAGGCTTATCTCGATTACCTCTATTCAGAAGAAGGGCAGGAGATCGCGGCGAAACATTATTACCGACCGCGGGATACCAAGGTTGCGGCCAAGTATGCTGCACGCTTTCCTAAAATCAAGCTGGTAACTATCGACGATACGTTTGGAGGCTGGCAGCAGGCACATAAAGCTCACTTTGCTGACGGCGGCAGTTTTGATCGAATTTACCTGAAAAAATAGGTCTTGGATTTTCAGCGTGATTCAGCTGCCATGGCAGTCCACCAAAAACGCCGAGTCGCCTACAATTCACTATCTTCAATTGGAGCATTAAGATGAAAATCGCCAAAAATGTGAGCGAACTGGTCGGTAACACCCCCTTGGTCCAGTTGAACCGACTGACCGCAGGGTGTGTCGCAACCGTCGTTGCCAAGCTTGAATTCATGAATCCCGGGCATAGCGTCAAGGACCGGATCGCTGCGGCGATGCTCGATGCGGCTGAAGCGGCCGGCCAGATTGGCCCAGATACCATCATTCTTGAGCCAACTTCGGGCAATACCGGCATCGGTCTGGCGATGGTTTGCGCCGCACGCGGCATCAAGTGCGCTTTCGTTATGCCCGAAACCATGAGCCGAGAGCGTAAGCTGCTGCTCAAGGCCTACGGGGCCGATTTAATTCTGACGCCGGGGCCGGATGGCATGGGTGGTGCAATCAAGAAGGCTGAGGAAATGGCTGCCGCCGATGCGCGCTATTTGATTCCACAGCAATTTGAAAATTCGGCAAATCCGGCAGTGCACCGTAGCACTACGGCGGAAGAAATCTGGCGCGATACTGATGGGCAGGTGGATATCTTTGTTTCCGGTGTGGGTACGGGCGGGACAATTACCGGGGTTGGCGAAGCGCTCAAAGCCAAAAAGCCGGGGGTCAAGATCGTTGCAGTTGAACCTGATGCCTCGCCTGTGCTGTCAGGTGGTGCAAAAGGGCCGCACCCGATTCAGGGGATTGGTGCCGGTTTCGTTCCCAAGGTGCTGAACACCGCGATCTACGATGAAGTGATTCGCGTCAAGAATGACGACGCTTTCGGGCTGGCTCGCCGCATGGCGACTGAGGAAGGTCTACTGGTCGGTATTTCATCCGGCGCGGCGACCTGGGCAGCAATTGAGCTGGCGAAGCGCCCGGAAAATGCTGGTAAATTGATCGTTGTCGTCATGCCTTCGTTTGGTGAGCGCTATTTGTCGACGGCGCTTTATCAGCACCTCGAAGTTTGAGTTCTTTTGATCAGCTAATCGACCGGCGGGGTACGGACTCCATCAAGTGGGGAAAGTACGTCGGCCGGGATGT
>CAYRBE010000152.1:0-5965 GCA_964422345.1 uncultured Dechloromonas sp. | reverse complement strand
TCAGCAAATCGCCGTCCAGCACCGGCAAATAACGCGAATGCTTTTCGATCATCAGACGACGCAGGTCATTGGCTTCCATATCAGGAAATGCAGTCACCGGGGATTTGACCATGACATCATTGACCGTCAGGCCAGTTGGCGACGAAGCATGCTCCTTGAGCGCCAGCATGACTTCACGAAAAGTCAGCATACCGGCCATCTTGCCTTCACTCATCACCACCAGCGAACCCATATCGAGTTCGGCCATCGTATCAATCGCCGAAGCCAGTGACTGCTGCGGGGTTGCTGTGTAAAGCGTTCCGCCCTTGAGCTTAATAATTTCCCGCACCTGCATTGAAATCTCCTTGATAGCTATCGATATTTTTTTTACTAACGGTCGATCTTAGAGCATCCGTTGAATTTACGAAAGGCCGGGAAGCGAATCAAAAAATTACTGAATCAATATTTATTAACCCATACACCTAAAAAAATATGGCATTTGCACTTGTTTATCGTCATATTCATCTATACACTTAGGCATATAACCTAAGTCATAGCACGCTAGGATGCTTGGGTACCTTTATTACACTAGCGTAAGGAGAATTGAGCATGTCTACCAAAACCATCGAAAAGATTGATGCCCGCGAGATCCGCCGCAAACTGGGCCTGAACCAGCAGCAATTCTGGTCCACCTTGGGCGTTACCCAAAGCGGCGGTTCACGCTACGAAAGCGGCCGCAATATGCCTAAACCAGTGCGCGAACTACTCCGTCTGGTTCACGTTGAACAGATTGACGTCAAAGCGATCAAGCAAGAAGACTGGGAAGTCATCGAGTACCTCAAGGCCCAAGAGCCTGAGCTGCTCAAGTCGCTGAAAAAATCAGCCCGCAGCCGCGCTAAAAAAGCAGCCTAAGCATCGACCCAGGCTCGAAACTGCAGATTTCGGGCTAAAACAGGCATCACGGGGAAACAAGTACCTTGATGCCTGTTTTTTTTTCGATCTTTTTTCCCAAGGCAAGTAGCACCTCAGGCTCAATCCGGGTCAATCTTGGCGCTGCCGCCTGCATCGAAGGTCTGGCCAATCCATAAAGATGGATGCCTGAGAGCCGACTGGCAAGCGGCTTGAGAAAATCACAGTAGGCATCTTCTGCATCTACATCAGGCACTTGGCCATCGAGCGCAAACCAGCAGGTCTGCACCCAGGTTGAAGCCAGACCGGAACAGATTTCAAGATGGCGCGCCACCTTATCCATCTGCACTGGCACGTCATTCACTTCAGCGACTTCGTCCGCACGGGCACGATCCAGCTTGAACCAGACCTCGCCCCCCATTTTGCCAAGCAATTGAATGCCTCGTTGCACTTCCGGGCGGAAGAGCAAGCTGCCATTGGTAATCAGACGAACCGGCAACTTTCCCAGCAAATCAAAACGCGCCAGCACCTGCTCGACCCGCTCAATCGCCAGCGCAAACTCCGGTGCGCTGGTCGGCTCACCATTACCTGAAAAAGCCACATCCATGAGCTGGCGTGCTTCCGGCGCGACATGTTGGGTCATAAAATCGCCGTTTAGCGCGCTATCGAGAAAACCAGCAAGCTCACTTTCCAGACGATCCAGATCAATCGGCGGCGGCCCGCCACGGGTCAGATTTTCGACCTGACAATACAAACACGCCCAGTTGCAGGCATTATTGGTATTCAGGTTGATCCCAACCGAGACGCCCCCGGCTCGGCGGGAAATAACCGGATATACATACATGAGGCCGGCACTATCCCGGCGGTGATCGTCTGTCGTAAGCATGGCGCATTGTATAATCCAAGTTCGCCTTGAAGAGCAATACGCCCATGTTTATCACCCGCCGACTCGAGTTCGATGCCGGGCACCGCATCCCCGATCATAAAAGCCAGTGCCGTCATCTGCACGGCCACCGCTACGTCATCGAAATTACGCTATCCGGAAACGTCATCCAGAAATCTGGTGACGCCGCCAATGGCATGGTGATGGACTTCTCGCAAGTCAAAGACCTCGCCAAGGCGCATCTGGTCGACGCATGGGACCATGCTTTTCTCGCCTTTGCCGGCGACACCGCGATTGTCGATTTTTTGAACGGATTACCGGATCACAAAACGGTCATTCTTGACCGTGTCCCAACCGCCGAAAATCTTGCCAGAATTGCTTTTGAGCAATTAGACACGGTGTACCGTGACACTTACGGTAACCATTTACAGCTCCATCAAGTTCGGCTCTACGAAACCCCCAACTGCTGGGCCGACGCATTGCGCGCACAACTCGATTGAGTCGCTGAAGATTCCCTCCTATACTGGGGCCGTCCGATCAACGGTAGCGTCAGGAGGGGATGATGAATAAACACCACGACCTGATTTCACCTTTGGTTCCCGAACCAAAGTGAGCAATCAATATCAAGGCCCGAAAACCGGTCTGATCCTGACCGGCGGTGGCGCCCGCGCAGCCTATCAGGCGGGGGTCTTACTTGCCATTGCCAAGCTCTCAAAAAACCGCAAACACAACCCCTTCCCTATTATCTGCGGCACCTCTGCGGGTGCCATCAACGCAACCGGCCTCGCCTGCATGGCGGACGATTTTGGTAGAGCCGTGTCAGTTTTGGTCAAAATCTGGCGAAGAATGCACGCCGGTGACATATATCGAGCCGACCCACTGGGGATAGGTGCATCCGGCGCACGTTGGCTATCGTTGCTGGTGGCCGGCTGGGTAATTCGCAACCCGCCCCGCTCCTTGCTTGATAACTCACCGCTGGGAGAACTGCTTGCAAAGCATATTGATTTCAACGGCATTCAGCGCGCCATCAATAACGGCGCACTACACGCAATCAGCATTACTGCGTCCGGTTATGAATCAGGCGAGAGCATCAGCTTTTTTCAGGCCCATCCGTCCGCCGAACCGTGGTCCCGCGTTCAAAGACTAGGCATCCGCGCTGACTTGGGTTTAGAGCATTTGCTGGCATCAAGCGCCATTCCTTTTGTTTTTCCGCCAGCACTGATCCATCGTGAATACTTTGGTGATGGCTCAATGCGCCAACTTGCACCCATTTCTCCGGCCATCCATCTTGGAGCCGAGCGTGTCCTGATCGTCGGTGCCGGCCGAAAAAGCGAGCACCACGAGCGGCAAAAAATGGCCGGCCACCCCTCGTTGGCGCAAATCGCCGGCCATGCGCTGTCGAGCATATTTCTCGACAGTCTGGCGGTTGATATTGAACGCATGCAGCGCATCAACAAGACCCTCGCTGCACTGCCACAAGATGCGCCGCCCTCGGAAATTCCCTTGCGGCCAATCAAAACGCTGATCATCGCCCCCTCCGAGCGACTCGACCGAATTGCCGCCGAACATGCCCGCTCACTCCCCTGGGCCGTTAAAGCACTACTCTCAGGGATCGGTGCAATGAACCGTAGCGGCGGCGCGCTAACCAGTTATTTGCTATTTGAAAAACCCTATACCCGCGCCTTGATCGACCTCGGCTATGCCGACACCATGTCCCGTGATAGCGAAGTGGGTGATTTTCTAAGTCTGTAATTGCCGAAAAGTCCAAACGTTTAGTTTTTCCATTCACCCAAGATAAAATCCAGCCTTTCTGATTGGCTTTTGGCTGTTCGATGCACGCACTCTTAAAAAAAGCACTCACCCTTGTTTCGCTATTGGCACTATCTTTCGGTGCCTCAGGACAGGCTTATGACATCATCGGCGGAAAAGTAAAAAAGCATGCTGATGATGCACTTTCCTTAATGGCTTTCTCAGTCATTCCCGACCTGACCAGCAGTTTTCTCTCGATTGGCAGCGGCAATGGAAACAACGACAAAACCGGCATGATGATGACGCAGTTTGCGGGAGGCGCAACCGTAAGCAAGGCTTTTCCACTCTATCTGGAAGGTGGCGCAGCCTACATGCGCTACGACCCGTCATTTGTTGCGAGCAATGGCGTCGACACCCGCAACCTGCCGACTAAATGGAACACGCTCTCCGGCACCGGAGGCATTGGTTGGGACTTCCCATTGGCGGAAAATCTGGCTTTCCGCCCAATTTTCAACTTTTCGCTCGGCCAAGTCGCCAGTGATCTCTCAGTAGGATCACGTTACCTCTCATGGCGTACCGACCGTAACCTGGACTTTCTTGATGGCGGGCAAATGAACGCCTACGGTCTGGGCGCATCCATCATGATTGACTACGAACTGGTCTCTCCCAAGCATGATATCGACATCGAATGGCGCTACAGTAACATTCAATTAAAAACTTTCGGCAACACGGCTGATAGCGTAAAAGGCACAGCCAGCGCCGAAGCAAGCAGTCTCTATGCACGCTACCGCGCACCCACCGGCATTAACTTTTTGCAACGCCCCCTGCGCTACGTACTGGAAGCCGCCAATACCGTTTATCTGGGCGACCAGCGAGGCATGCTTGGTTTTAATTACCTATCCTCGGTGGGTGCAGGACTTGAAGTCGACTCCAGTGCCTACGACATGATCGTCACCCGGACCAGACTAGTCGCCCGCTATGCGTTTGGTGAAAACGTCAAAGGCTTTGCCTTGGGTCTGGCAATGAGTTTTTAATTTCGATATTTGCTTTAACCGACGCCAAAATCTGGCAAGGCGGTCGATCGTTATTTAAGCGACTCAATCGCTGGCAAAAATACCTCGGTCACCAATACAGCCTGATCACCCAGACGATGACGCGAGCGGCGTGCCCAAAGGGTTTTCTCCAAGGGTGCATACTGCGCAACTCGATAAAACAACGGATGCCGGGAGTCAAGGCGACAATATTCAATCTCACCGCGGACAAATCCGGGATGGGAGAACAGCAAGGACCCAAGCGAACGCGAACCGAGACGGGCTAGCCAACGGAAAACCAAACCTCGACCGGAGGCATTGCGAGAAACAGCGTTGCACAGCAATGTGTGAGCAAAAATCACCGGAACACCATCACAAGCCAGCAAAACCTCCCGTATTCTGACTTGTTTGCCTATGCCCGCTTCGCCCTCAAGTGACCTAGCAAAACCATAGTGCAGCAGTTTGACGGTAAAGCTCGCACACAGCGCCTGACAACGCGCCGTCAGCGACCCCGGCTCAGTCAGCCAGGAACGTAAAGCAGGAGATATTCCCCGACCTAACAGCCGGGTTCGCCAGACAAAACGACTCATTACTGAGGGCGCGGCGCTTTTTCGATACCACCGAGTTTGGTGCCCGGTTTAATCCCGCGCTGGGCAAACCAGCCAAGATTCATTTCCAGCGCATAGCGTGCGGGCTGCTTGGCACAGTGGTTATCTTCGGTCTGCGGCTTCATGTCTTCAATGTTGATAATCACCCCGTTAGCATCCACAAAAGCCACCGAAAGCGGCAAAAAAGTATTACGCATCCACATGCAATGCGTGTTTTCGTGGTTGAAGACGAAGAGCATGCCGTGTTGCTGCGGCATGGTTTTGCGGTTCATCAAGCCGAGCTGACGGTTCGGGTCATTGGCTGCCACCTCAGCTTCAATACGATGCATTCCAGCCGTCAGTTCCATCACCGGCATCGCCGACTGCGCCCCAGCAGTAAGGCTAATAGCCATTCCAAACAAACCGGCAAACACTGTTTTAAGCATTGAATTTTCCTTGCAAATCTTTGTAAGCACCATCGAACTGCCGCCACTCCCCCAGACCCAACCCATCCAGCGTGACCGCGCCAATCGCCGCCCGCACCAGACGCAGCGTAGGATACCCGATCGCCGCTGTCATCCGCCGCACCTGTCGGTTCTTGCCTTCCGAAATACGAATCTCCAGCCACGAAGTCGGAATCGCCGCCCGATAACGAATCGGCGGATCACGCTGCCAAAGCCCAGCTGGCTCGTCGATCAACTTAACCTTGGCCGGTTTAGCCGTGAAGTCGGACAGTTTGATACCGGCCCGCAGTCGATCCAGCGCCGCCTCGTCCGGCACACCTTCAACCTGCGCCCAGTAGGTTTTTTCCAGCTTGTGTTTGGGAT
>CAYRBE010000151.1:4851-6057 GCA_964422345.1 uncultured Dechloromonas sp. | reverse complement strand
CTGGATCGGCGGCAACTGCACCGTTTCGCTGATGTTGATGGGCCTCGGTGGCCTGTTCCAGAATGACCTGATCGAATGGGCCTCGTCCATGACCTATCAGGCGGCTTCTGGTGCTGGCGCGCAGAACATGCGTGAGCTGATCTCGCAGATGGGTGCTATCCACTCGTCGGTGGCTGATCTGCTGGCTGACCCTGCTTCGGCGATTCTCGACATCGACCGCAAGGTTGCCGAAACCATTCGTTCAGATGCCTTCCCGAAGAAAAACTTCCGCAACACCCCGCTGGCTGGTTCGCTGATTCCGTGGATCGACGTTCCGGTTGAGGGCGGTCAGTCCAAGGAAGAATGGAAGGGCGGCGCTGAGTGCAACAAGATCCTTGGCCGTCCGGCTTTCCGTTCGGCTGGTTCGATCCCGATTGACGGCCTGTGCGTTCGTATCGGTGCGATGCGTTGCCACAGCCAGGCGCTGACCATCAAGCTGAAGAAAGATGTCCCGTTGGATGAAATCAGCGACATGCTGGCCAAGGCCAACCAGTGGGCCAAGGTTGTGCCGAATGATCGCGAGATCTCCGAGCGCGAACTGACCCCGGCCGCTGTCACCGGTACGCTGACCGTGCCGGTTGGCCGTCTGCACAAGATGGCGATGGGCCCGGAGTACCTTGCGGCTTTTACCTGTGGCGACCAGTTGTTGTGGGGCGCTGCCGAGCCGCTACGTCGGATGTTGCGCATTTTGTTGGATGACTGATCGTAATAATCAGTCTGAGTCAAACAATAGCCGGGGCAATTGCTCCGGCTTTTGTTTGCGAATTATGTTGAATTGCTGATGTTTGAGAAGCGGGTTTAGCTTGCAATGCTAAGTCCATGATGTTAATTTGAAACTCTCCATATTGTCGCTCAGGGTTTTGCCGTGATCGGAACGAATTCATCAATGTTTAAAAAACGCGCTTTAGCCATTGCCGTTGCCTCTTGCTTGTCATTTTCTCCCCTGGTGGCAGAAGCTGCCGGAATCGGAAAATTGACCGTTTTGTCAGGCTTGGGGCAGCCGTTGAAAGCTGAACTCGATGTCGCGGCGAACCGTGATGAACTCGCTGGCATGTCAGCGCGGCTCGCGCCGCAAGACGCTTTCCGCCAAGCCGGAATTGATTACCCATCAGTATTGCTTGATTTGCGTTTTGCACTTGAAAAACGTGCGAACGGTCAGGCGGTCAT
>CAYRBE010000151.1:348-4751 GCA_964422345.1 uncultured Dechloromonas sp. | reverse complement strand
GAGATGCCTGCCAAAGGATCTATGGCAGGCAAAGGTGCCGGCAGTGAAGCTGATCAGATCGCTAAAGACAAAGCGCTAAAAGAAGCTCAGGATCGTTTGGCATTGTTGGAAAAGAATGTTGGTGAGCTGCAAAAGCTTGTCGAGATGAAGAATCAGCGCTTGGCTGAATTGCAACAGCAAGCGACAGTTAAGAAAGAAGATCCTAAGCCGGTTGCCGAAGTTAAGCCAGTCGTTGAACCAGCGAAGGTGGTTGAGCCGCCAAAACCGGTTGAGCCGGTTAAGGTTGAGGCACCAGCCAAGGTTGTAGAAGAGCCCAAACCGGCAGTTGTTGAAAAGCCGGTTGAACCACCGAAGCCGGTTGAAGTGCCAAAACCTGTAGTCCAGCCGCCTAAACCTGTTGTCGCTGCTGTCGAACCTCCGCCGGAGCCGAGTTTCGTCGATACCTTGCTCGAAGACCCGCTACCTTTGCTTGGGCTTGGCGGTATATTGGCATTGCTGGGCGGTTTCTTTATGGTTAAGCGCCGTCGTACTGAGCAGGCGTCGGTCGAAACAACTACTGCGCCCGGACCATCTAGTCTCGGGCCAAACTCTGTATTCCGTATGACTGGCGGTCAAAGTGTGGATACCGGCCATACGCCGCCACAAACTGGTGATTTCAGTCAGACTGGGCCAGGAACAATTGATACCGATGAGGTTGATCCGGTTGCTGAGGCTGATGTGTATATGGCCTACGGTCGGGACACTCAGGCCGAAGAAATTTTGCTCGAAGCGCTGCAAAAAGATCCGCAGCGTACGGCGATTCATGCCAAGTTGCTTGAGATTTATGCCAACCGTGGCAGTCTGAAACAGTTTGAAACTCTAGCCAGTGAATTGTATTCACAGACGGGTGGTGTCGGCCCTGAGTGGGAAAAAGTGGCTGCGTTGGGCGCCGGTCTGGATCCAAGTAATCCTTTGTATGGTGGTTCTCGTGCCGAGGTTGCGCCAGCATTTGATGCTGATGCAACAATGATTGTGTCACCTAAGAACTCGAATAAATCAACGCTGGTTATGCCCGGCGCGCTTTCACAGTTGGCTGAGTTGGCTTCCGAGCAGTCTCCTTTGCCTGATCTTGATCTTAATACCATGGTGATTGAGGAGCCTGTGGTGGCTCAGTCTGGAGAGGCTGATTCGCTTAAAGTGACGGATAACGATGAGGAAATGAGCCTTGATTTTGATCTTGGCTCTCCAACCATTTCTGCTGCGCCTGAGCCGGAGCCAGAGCCCTCTCCTGAGGTGTTGAGTGTTGCTCCGGTAGATGCAAGTGATGCCCTTGATTTTGATTTGGGTATCGCTAATGTTGAGCCTGAGCCTGATCCTGAGCCGGTTCAGGTCAGCGAAGCGCGGGACTTCTCTCCTGAGGGTACTCTGGTTATGGCATCGGCAATGGATGATGCAATTAGTACCTTTGTTGGGTTTGATAGTGCACCGGACTCACCCTCGGAGCCAGAGCCGGTTCAAGAGGCATTGAGTGAGCAGCCGATTGTTGATTTTGATTTGGATCTGGATTCGCCTTCAACTCAAACAGTCGTAAATTCAATTAGCGATGTGATGAGAGAAGATGATTTCTCACCATCGGCTTCAAATGAACTTGATCATCCAGACCTGACTTCAACAGTGGTGAATAGCGGTGTGCTGGCGGAAGACTCGCTTGAGTTTGATGTGAAGCTCACTGACTCTGTTTTCCTTGGTCAGCCAATGTTGCCGAATGAGTTTGATATCGGCTCAATCAATCTTGATTTGTCAGCCCCCTCCGAAGCTGAGGTTGCATCAAATGACTTGGTGGAGCCAATGGCTTCAGAGTCGATTGAAGCACCGGCGGACGAGGTGCCTGGTGCGGCAAATGAGGCGCATTGGGAAGAGGTTAATACCAAGCTTGATCTTGCCAAGGCCTACGAGGAAATGGGTGATCTTGAGGGGGCCCGTGAGTTGCTGCAAGAGGTCGTCGGGGAAGGGCCGGTTGATTTGGTTGCCCAGGCTAGAGATATTCTCGGCCGAATAGGCGAGTAAAATATTCTTTGTGTTTGATACATGGCCCCGTAAAGGGGCTGTGTTCATTTTTGGAGTCTAATTTTGCATCCATCTGTCCCTTTGGTCCTCTGGATGATTGTTGTGGTGTTGATTCAGTTCGTCGGCTATTGGGTGCTTGCGGTGATTGCCCTGTGTGCATTTATCACTGCACCAGTATTGCTTCCAAGCGTTGTTGGCTATGTTAGACGGGCGCGATGGTTGTTATTTGTGCTTTGGATCGTATTGGCGTTTAGTACGCCTGGTGAGTCGTTTCAGGATATTGCATGGGCGCCGACATATGAAGGGATAAGTGAGGCAAATATTCAGGCCGTTAGGTTGCTGCTTACTTTAATTTGCCTGGCCTGGCTATTCTCTGTGTTGCATGGTGATCGCTTGTTGGTCGGATTGTCCGGTGTGTTAATGCCCCTTGAGTTTTTTGGAGTGAAGGTGAGCAGTCTTTTGGTTCGTCTTTCGCTGGTGCTTGAAAATTTACAGGCCCCCTCTGATCGCGGGTCCTGGCGGAAAATACTCAGTCAGCCAAATATAGACTGTTCATCTCGCACCGAGATTAGTCTTACTATGCCCCCTTGGCGAATACGAGATGGTGCAATATTGCTGGGGTTTGTTTTGATCATTGCAGGAGGCATGTTCTGGTGAGAGTGGCGCTGGGTGTTGAATATTGCGGTACAGGCTTTCGCGGCTGGCAAAGTCAGGCTGTCGGTTTGACCGTGCAAGACGCTTTGGAGTCTGCGCTATCTGCCATTGGCGGCACGACGATTCGAGTTGTTTGTGCCGGGAGAACAGATGCCGGCGTCCACGCAACCCATCAGGTTGTGCATTTTGATACGGTAGTAGATCGCCCAATTAGCGCTTGGGTGCGCGGCGTAAACTCAAATTTGCCCGAAGGTGTTGCCGTGCGTTGGGCTCAGGAAGTAGATGATGAATTTCATGCCCGTTTTAGTGCCCGTGGGCGACGCTATCGTTATCTGTTGCTGAATCGGCCGCAGCGGATTGGTTTGTGGCAAGGTCGGGTTGGCTGGTATCACCCGGAACTTGATCAGAGCGTGATGCAGGAAGCAGCTAAACGGCTGATTGGAGAGCACGATTTTTCAGCATTTCGAGCCGCCGAGTGTCAGGCAAAGTCTCCGATTAAAGTGCTGACGCGGGCAGAAGTGCGCCAGCAGGGAAATATGTTTGTATTTGATTTTGAGGCCAGCGCTTTTTTGCATCATATGGTGCGTAACCTGGTGGGTACGCTTGTGCACATAGGAAAAGGTAGCCATTCTCCAGAGTGGGTCGATGAGTTATTGCAACTTAGGGATCGCAAGTTTGCCGCGCCGACTTTTTCGCCGGATGGCCTATATTTTCGTGGACCAGTCTATGAGCCGCATTGGGGCTTGCCGGACCCGGATGATGATTTTCTGGATGGAGTGTTGAAATGAAAACGCGCATCAAAATGTGCGGTCTGACTCGTGAAGAAGATGTTGACGCGGCCATAGAGTCAGGAGCGGATGCTATTGGTTTTGTCTTTTATCCTCCGAGTCCGCGTTTTGTTTCACCACAAAAAGCAGCTCAACTAGCCAAGCGAATTCCACCATTTGTTGATGTGGTTGGGCTTTTTGTGAACGAGTCTCCAGAGCTGGTTCTTGCCACCTGTGAGCAGCTTCCAATCAATATTTTGCAGTTTCATGGTGACGAATCAGCGGATTACTGCCGGCAGTTTGATCGTCCCTATCTTCGGGCTGCACGGGTCAGGCCGGGGCTTGATCTGGTAGAATTCGGGCGCTCATATTCTGATGCCCGTGGTTTGTTGCTTGATGCGTTTGTTGATGGTTTTGGTGGTGGTGGCCATGTCTTTGACTGGAAGCTGATTCCACCAGATTTGCCGGGATTTTTGGTGCTTTCCGGTGGTCTGACCGAGGCCAATGTTGGTGAAGCGATAGCGCGCGTTCGCCCTGTGGCGGTTGATGTGTCCTCGGGTATTGAAGTGAGTAAGGGAATCAAGGATCACTCGAAAATTGCTGCCTTTGTGGCGGCTGTACGGAAAGCTGATGAATCAATATAACTTCCCCGATGCCAAAGGGCATTTTGGCCCCTACGGCGGCGTGTTTGTCGCCGAAACCTTGTTTGCGGCACTTGATGAGCTGAAAAAAGCCTATGCTGAAGCGCAGGTCGATCCGGCTTTTCGCGCCGAATATGAATACGAATTAAAGCATTTCGTTGGCCGTCCTTCGCCGATTTACCACGCCAAACGCTGGTCAGAGATGCTTGGTGGTGCGCAGATTTATCTCAAGCGTGAAGATCTCAACCACACGGGTGCGCACAAGGTCAATAACTGCATCGGTCAGGCCATGCTG
>CAYRBE010000151.1:0-338 GCA_964422345.1 uncultured Dechloromonas sp. | reverse complement strand
GCATGGAATGTGTTGTGTATATGGGCAGCGAGGATGTCAAACGTCAGGCGGCCAATGTCTATCGGATGAAACTGCTTGGTGCCAAGGTGGTGCCGGTCGAAAGTGGTTCAAAAACACTCAAGGATGCGCTGAATGAAGCTATGCGCGACTGGGTGACCAACATTGAAAATACCTTTTATATCATCGGCACGGTGGCAGGCCCGCACCCTTACCCGATGCTGGTGCGTGATTTTCAGAAAATCATCGGTGAGGAGTGTTTGACCCAGATGCCTGAAATGACTGGTCGTCAGCCTGATGCGGTGATTGCTGCGGTCGGTGGCGGCTCTAATGCGATGGGG
>CAYRBE010000150.1:2809-6095 GCA_964422345.1 uncultured Dechloromonas sp. | reverse complement strand
CCGATCCGTCAGGACCGGATCGGGCTATTCGTGTTGCTTGCCATCGCTTTTCTCGGGGTGCCCATGTTCGCCAGCGAATACTGGGTCTCGGCCATCCTGATTCCCTTTTTGATCTTTGCGCTAGCCGCACTCGGCTTGAATATTCTGACCGGTTACGCCGGGCAATTGTCGCTTGGTTCTGCAGCATTCATGGCCGTCGGCGCTTACGCTGCCTACAACTTCCAATTGCGGATTGAAGGCATCCCCGTGCTGGTTTCCTTCATTTGTGCCGGGCTGACTGCGGCCGGCGTCGGGATACTGTTCGGCCTGCCGTCATTACGGATCAAAGGCTTTTATCTGGCGGTGGCCACCTTGGCCGCGCAGTTTTTCATTGTCTGGTGCCTGACCAAGTTTCCCTGGTTGTCGAATAACTCATCCTCGGGTGTGATTTCGACCCAGAAGTTGATCATTCTTGGCCATGAACTGAATACACCGGTGGAAAAGTATTTACTGGTTCTCGGTATCGTTGTGTTCATGGCGCTGGCCGCCAAGAATATGGTGCGCTCAACCACCGGCCGGGCCTGGATGGCGGTGCGCGACATGGATGTGGCGGCGTCGGTGATTGGCATTCGTCTGATGCCGACCAAACTGCTCGCCTTTGCGGTGAGCTCCTTTTACTGCGGTGTGGCAGGTGCGCTCTATGCCTTCTGCTACCTCGGTTCTGTTGAGCCGGATGGTTTCTCTCTGGAGATGTCGTTCAAGATTTTGTTCATGATCATCATCGGCGGTGTCGGGTCGATCATGGGTAGTTTCCTTGGCGCGGCCTTTATTCTGCTCCTGCCAATTTTTCTCGATGTGGCTCTGCCCTTCCTGGCAGGCCTTGTCGGGCTACCGTTTTCCAGCGCTACCGTGTCGCATATTCAGATTACGGTATTCGGTGCGCTGATCATGTTCTTCCTGATCGTTGAGCCGCACGGCTTGGCCCGTTTGTGGCAAATCGCTAAGGAAAAATTGCGTTTGTGGCCTTTCCCTCACTAGGAATGGCATATTTTCGAGCGGCGGTGACCCCGTCGTTTTTTGGTAAAACTGAAGGAGACATATAAATGATTAAAAACTTCAAACCTGCTCTTGTCGCTGCTGCGGTTTCGCTGGCCATGCTGTCTCAGTCGGCGCTTGCCGCCGAGGAGCAGTTTTTCCCGATAACCAGTTATCGGGTTGGCCCTTACGGTGCGAACGGCCAGTCTTTCTATGGCGGTTTTATCGACTATTTGAATTATGTGAATTTGAAAGAGAACGGCGTTAATGGCGTTCTGATGACGCACGAAGAGTGCGAAACCGAGTACAACAACGCCAAAGGTGTTGAGTGCTACGAGCGACTCAAAGGCAAGGCTGCCAAGTCAGCCGGCCCGATTCACACAATGTCTACCGGTATCTCTTACGCTTTGATCGACAAATCAGCGCAAGATAAATTGCCGCTGGCAATGATGGGCTATGGCCGGACCGATGCAGTGGATGGCTCAGTCTTCCCTTACGCTTTCCCGCTGGTAACGACTTACCAGATGCAGGCTTCGGCCATCGTCAAGTTCATTAAAGATAAAAATGGCGGCGATCTGACCGGCAAGAAGATCGTTTATCTCTATCACGACTCTGCTTACGGCAAGGAAGCTATCGTTGCGCTCGACGCCGAAGCTGCATTGAATAAGTTCACCCTGATCCAGATTCCAGTGGCTCACCCAGGCAACGAGCAAGGTGCGCAGTGGCTGAAAATTCGTCAGGAAAAGCCGGATTTCGTGATTTTCTGGGGCTGGGGTGTGATGAACCAGACCGCACTGAAGGCAGCGCAAAAGGTAGCGTTCCCGCGTGACAAGATGATTGGTTCCTGGTGGACCGGTTCAGAGGAAGATGTCGTCCCGGCTGGCGATGCCGCTAAAGGTTACATGGCTGCAACCTGGAACGTGGCTGGCAAGCAGGTGCCGGTGATCGCCGATATTGAGAAGGTGGTGTACGGCGCTGGCAAGGGCAACCTGCAGGACAAAACAAAGATCGGCACCATTCTTTACAACCGTGGTGTTTCTGCCGCTGTATTGTCGGTTGAGGCGATCCGCAAGGGGCAGGAAAAGTACGGCAAGGGTAAAGCTTTGAATGGCGAACAGACCCGTTGGGCGCTGGAAAACCTGAATATTACCGATGCTCGCCTGAAAACTTTGGGTGCGACCGATTTGCTGCCGGAAATCAAGACTTCCTGTGATAACCACGAAGGCTCGGGCAAGGTGAAAATCCAGCAGTGGGATGGTGCCAAGTGGGTTCCAGTCTCCGGTTGGATCGAGGGTAACAAGGCTTTGATTCACCCCTTGTTCCAGGCATCTGCCAAGCAGTACGCCAAGGAAAAGGGCATCACGCCACGTGATTGCTCCAAGGAAAAGTAATCTGAGAACGGGAGAAAGCGGTATCTGCTGCTTTCTCCCGAACTTTGACGCTGCCATGTTTCGGGAACAGCTATGAGTACACAAATTGCCGCCGCTGCGGCTGATCATTACCTGAGTATCAACAATATCGAGGTCATCTACGATCACGTTATTCTGGTCCTCAAGGGCGTCTCGCTCAATGTGCCGAAAGGCAAGATCGTCGCGCTACTGGGGGCGAATGGTGCCGGTAAATCGACGACCTTGAAGGCGATCTCCAACTTGCTTCATGCTGAGCGCGGTGATGTCACCAAGGGTACGGTTGAATACAAGGGGCAGCGGATTGACCAGCTGACACCGAACGAACTGGTTAAGCGCGGGGTGATTCAGGTGATGGAAGGCCGTCATTGTTTCGGCCACCTGACGATTGAAGAAAACCTGCTGACCGGGGCTTACACGCGGAGTATTTCTCGCGCCGAGTTGAAGGACAGTCTGGAGAAGGTTTATCACTATTTCCCGCGCCTGAAGACGCGGCGCACCTCGCAGGCCGGTTATACCTCGGGTGGCGAGCAGCAGATGTGCGCGATTGGCCGGGCGCTGATGGCCAAGCCGGAAATGATTTTGCTTGATGAGCCGTCAATGGGCCTCGCGCCACAGATCGTCGAGGAGATTTTTGAGATCGTGAAGGATCTTAACTCTCGCGAGAACGTGAGTTTTCTGCTGGCTGAGCAGAACACGATGGTCGCGCTGAGGTATGCCGATTTTGGCTACATTCTCGAAAATGGCCGGGTCGTGATGGAAGGCGATGCCGAAGACCTGCGGACGAATGAAGATGTGAAAGAGTTTTACTTGGGGCTGAGTTCGGCGGGAAGAAAATCCTTCAAAGACGTAAAGCATTACCGCCG
>CAYRBE010000150.1:0-2709 GCA_964422345.1 uncultured Dechloromonas sp. | reverse complement strand
TGGGGCTGAGTTCGGCGGGAAGAAAATCCTTCAAAGACGTAAAGCATTACCGCCGCCGCAAACGCTGGCTTTCGTAGCGGCAGTGCAGCGTCCATGGCTGCGTTGTCGCGGGGTTTGTTTGCAAGAGCAAACGGCGCCCCGCTTCGCCTTGCCCTGAACGCTTACTTTGCCGCCCGAACACTCCCTGACCCAATGCTACGGTGCACCGCCAAAAACGGAGAAAACCAAAAATGAGTTTTTACGATCCACTTGAAACCCGTGATCCGGATGAGCGCGAAGCTGATCTGATGGATAAGCTCGCCCGGCAAGTGGCGCATGCCAAGGAAACGACGCATTACTATTTTCAGTCGTTGGCCGGGATCAGTCCGTTTGAGTGTACAACCCGCGAGGCTTTGGCCAAGTTGCCACTGACCCGCAAGCGCGATCTGATTGATCTGCAGAAAAAGACCCCGCCTTTCGGTGGTTTGAATTCGCTCGCCCGGCATCGGGCCAAGCGGGTATTCGCTTCGCCCGGGCCAATTTATGAATTGCAGGGCATGGAGATGGACCACTGGCGGATGGCGCGGGTGTTGTATGCCGCCGGTTTCCGTAGTGGTGATCTGGTCCATAACTGCTTTTCCTATCATTTCACTCCTGGCGCTTTTTTGATGGAAGGTGGCGCGCGCAAACTGGGCTGCGCCGTATTCCCCGGCGGCGTTGGGCAGACCGAACAGCAGGTGCAGGCGATGGTTGATCTGCGGCCGGAGTGTTATGTTGGGACGCCTTCATTCCTGCGCATCATTGTTGAAAAGGCTGAGGAACTGGGCGCTGATATTTCGTCCTTGAAAAAAGCAGTCGTCTCCGGTGAAGCGCTGCCCGGCGTGACGCGTGACTGGTTGAGCGAGCGGGGGATTGCCGTGCGTCAGTGCTATGCGACGGCGGATATTGGCGCTATTGGTTATGAAACTGATGCCGAAGAAGGTTTGGTTGTAGAAGAAGGTTTGTTGCTTGAAATCGTTCGCCCCGGTACCGGCGAACCGGTCGCGGCGGGAGAGGTAGGGGAGGTCGTGGTGACGACGTTCAATCCGGATTACCCCTTGATCCGTTTTGCCACCGGTGATCTCTCAGCCATCATGCCGGGGCGTTCGCCTTGTGGGCGAACCAATATCCGGCTCAAGGGCTGGATGGGCCGGGCCGATCAAACGACCAAGGTGAAGGGGATGTTCGTTCACCCCGAGCAGGTGGCCGATATTGCCCGGAACTATCCAGAGGTTCAGCGCATGCGTCTGGTAGTTGATAATCCGGGTGGGCAGGACCGTATGGTTCTGCATTGCGAAGTTGCGTCAGCGGCGGAATCCTTGGACAAAGCCTTGGTCAATAGCCTGCGCGATGCCACCAAATTGCGCGGTGAAGTTGTATTTGCTGCAATTGGGGGCTTGCCGAATGATGGCAAGGTGATCGAAGATAGCCGGGTCTATTGATCCGGTATTTTCCATGCGACTTTTCTTCCTTGTGCTGGCCTTGGCGGCGACGCCGGTTTTGGCCGCTGATCCAGCGTTGCGGCCGTCTGCTCGCCTTTTGTTCAAGCAGCCCGAAATGCTGCAAGCCGGGAAGTGTGTGGTCTATGAAGAGGGTGGCAGTGGCTGGATCATGACTGACCCAGTTTATTACCTCAAAGGGGCGGTGGTTGCTACCCGCGTTGAGCCGCGTCATTTGGCGCGATGCCCGGAAGTGCCGGGGAAAAATATTGAGCAGTATTCACGCGCAGAATTTAATCGCCATGCCCGTGCATTCCCCTGCGTTGCCGCCGATGTGGCTGAGCGTGACGAACAGATTGGTGTCGTGACTTTGCGGGTTGAAAGCTGGGAAACTCCGCATGCGGCACGTGCCGCCAATGCCGGTCGTTTGTTTCGCGGCATGTTCATTGATCAGCCTTTGAAGAAGGGTATGGAAGTTGAACTGGAAGCTGACTTGCTCGGCATCTGCGCGGAGTGAATAAAGACAACGCCCGCCCCGCACCCTTGCAGGGCATTCGTATCCTTGATCTGACCCGCTTGCTGCCGGGGCCGGTGGCCAGTCTGCATCTGGCTGATCTGGGTGCTGAAGTGATTAAGATTGAAGACCCGCAGATTGGCGATTACGCGCGCACCTTGGGGTCGGGTAAGTTGGCGGCAGACGGTAAGAGCAGCGCCTATTTCCGGATGATTAACCGTAACAAGCAGGGACTGTGTCTTGATCTGAAGCAGCCTGCCGGTGTTGAGGTTTTTTTGCGTCTCGTCCGCGATGCTGACGTGGTGATTGAGAGCTTTCGTCCCGGGGTGATGGACAAATTGGGCGTTGGTTACTCAACGGTGGCGGCAATCAATCCTAAAGTTGCCTATTGTTCGATCAGCGGTTACGGTCAGGACGGCCCTTACCGGGATATGGCCGGGCATGACATCAATTACCTCGGTTACGCCGGTGTGCTCGATCAGATTGGCAGCGCGGGTAATAAACCGGCAATTCCTAATTTTCAGATTGCCGACTTGCTCGGTGGCGCGCTGACAGCCGTCATGGGGATTCTGGCTGCGGTGCTGGAAGCGCAGCGTACCGGGCAGGGGCGGCAGATTGATGTGTCGATGACCGACAGCGTTCTGGCTCACACCTATTTCAGCATGTTGCGCTTGAATGAGTCGGGCCAGTCGGCACCACGCGGCAGCGATACGCTGAGTGGCGGCCTGCCTTGCTACG
>CAYRBE010000149.1:3250-6112 GCA_964422345.1 uncultured Dechloromonas sp. | reverse complement strand
CCCGACCATATTCATGTCGCCCGATTTCTCAAGCGCTTTGTCGGTGAACTACCATGGCTGCACGTTGATCTCTCTGCTGCCAGTTGTGAAGACGGTTTGGGGGCCATTGCCACCGACCAGACCGGTTTCGGCGTCGCGTGGGGCATTCGTTTGCTGCAAGACTGGATTACCCAAAAACCCGGCAAAAAATAAAGCGGCCTAAACGCTACCCAGTTTCTCAAGCAACTCGCTTTGTTTGATCGGCTTCGAGAGATAGTCGTCCATTCCTGCTGCAATGCAGTTTTCCCGATCACCCTGCATGGCATTGGCCGTCATCGCAACAATCCGCACGCGCGGCAACTGTCGCTCGACTTCCATCCGGCGAATGACCTGCGTAGCTTCAATACCGCCCATCACCGGCATCTGCATATCCATCAACACCAAATCAAACCGAGCACCTGAAGCCAGCTGATCTACCGCCTCCTGCCCATTGACTGCCAGCGTCACACGGTGCCCCCATTTGTTCAGCAAGCTGGTCGCCAAGCGCTGGTTAATCAGATTATCTTCCACCAGCAAGATAGCCTGACACGCCTCATTGACCAAAACCGGTACGCTCGGCGGTGCAGCCTTTTTAGCTGCCGCGACAGGAATTCTTTTCCCGCCAGCCAAGGCCTGCGAAACCGCTTTTTGCAAATCCACATTGCTCACCGGCTTGGTATGGTGGCTGGCAATACCCATCAATCGGCAACGCTCGGCATCTCCCGCCAGAGGGCCGGAGGAAAGTAGCATCACAGGAATATCCTGCAACGCAGCTTGGGCCTTAATCCACTCAGCCAGCATGAACCCATCCATATCCGGCATATGCACATCAAGCAGAATGACGTCCGGCGGAGGTTCTGCCAACAAAATTTGCTGCGCCAGTTCGCCGGATCTTGCAGTTGTCACCAACATGCCGCAGCGGCTCAACTGCCGAACGAAAATCTGCCGATTCACTGCATTGTCATCAACCACCAGACAGCGTTTTTCAGCCAGCGAAAGCGAGGAAGGCTCAGTCATTCTGAACACAGTCGGGTCAATATCCAGCGTCAGTTCAAAATGGAAGGCACTACCGACCCCCTCTTCGCTATCCACCTGCAGTTGGCCGCCCATCAGGTCAACCAAACGGTTTGAAATCGTCAGCCCTAGCCCGGTACCGCCAAATTTTCGGGTAGTCGTTTCATCCACTTGCGAGAAGGACTCAAAAATATGATCCAGCTTGTTCGCAGGTATGCCAATACCGGTATCACGCACGGAGAAATTCACCTTAGCGACATCACTCCCGATACGCCTGGCAGTCAGCGTAACGACGATTTCCCCGGCCTCAGTAAACTTGATGGCATTACCGACAATATTCAGCAAAATCTGACGCAGACGACCCGGATCACCAAACACACCATCCGGCACCTCCTCAGCGACATCACAAATCAACTCCACCCGCTTTTCGCTGGCCCGCAGGCGCAAGGTTTTAAGGGTATCCATGATTGTTTCCGGCAAGTTGAAGCCTATCCGCTCAACCTGCATTTTGCCGGCCTCAATCTTCGAAAAATCAAGGATGTCATTGATGATGGTCAGTAGCGACTCAGCTGAGGTCTTGACCACCCCCATGAACTCGCGCTGCTCGTCATCCAGCTCTGTATCCAGCGCCAAATCGGTCATGCCGATGATGCCGTTCATAGGCGTTCGGATTTCGTGGCTCATGTTGGCCAGGAAAAGGCTCTTTGCAGCACTGGCCTGATCAGCCGCCTCCCGTGCATGAACCAGGGTGCCTTCGAGGACTTTCTGGGCGGTGATATCAGTGCGGATTGAGGTGTATTTGATCGGCTTGCCATTCGCGCCTATAAAAGGAACGATCGTCGCCGCCACCCAGTAATACCCGCCATCTTTCTTGCGGTTCTGAACCTCGCCATGCCAGACGCCACCCTGAGCAATGGTTCGCCACATCTCGCGATAGACCTCTGGTGGATGAATATCTGACTTAATAATCCGGTGATTTTTACCCAGCAACTCATCACGGCTATAGCCGCTGATTTCACAAAACCGGTCATTCACATAGGTGATATTCCCCGCCACATCGGTACTACTGACGATGGCGTGCTGATCAACAGCAAATTTCTGAAAATCCAGCTCCTCCAGAACATCACGAAATCGGGCCAAGCTACCGGTAATCTGAGCCAACTCCCCGGACTGACCGGCTTGATCTAGCACAACATCGGTACGACCATCGCGCAAGTGTTCGAGCGCGCCGCTGATGAAAGCAAAATTCCCCGTTAAATTGCGCGTCAAATGAGCAATCAGGATCGCGATCAAGGCAATCAACAGCAACATCCCACCACCAATAATCAAGGCGTTACGGAAATTCGTTTCGCTGGCTTGCCCAAGCTGCGCCTCAATACGCTGGTGCCTGGCCTCAATATAGGCTGCAAAACGCTGATTCAAACGATTCAGGCTTAACGCAGAATCAACCAGATAACGATCCGACAACTTGGGATTGACCGTCAGCATTTCCACCGCCGTCAGGCTAGAGCGCCGGAATACGTCTATCCCATCACGAATATCTTCAAGGTAGCGGCCGTCAGCAACCCGGTCACTGGACTTCTCGAAGGCGCTTGCCGCCATCGTATCAACCTTGTTGGCCACCAAATCGAGACGGCTGGCGAACGCTTTTCCCTGCTGATAAATCGCCTGCTCATCATTCCCATCACGGGCTGTTGCCACAAGCCAGACAAGCGTCGTGTGGGTATCAGCCAGATCACTCATGGTCGCCGACCAGAGGCTCAACTCAGGCAAATCATCGCGCTGCACCTGAGAAAACAGCCGATCGTAACGATTGACCAGCACCGCCCC
>CAYRBE010000149.1:1273-3150 GCA_964422345.1 uncultured Dechloromonas sp. | reverse complement strand
ACGACACGCAACTTCATACGACCTCTCACCAAACCGTTTGAATGATTGCTTCCGCTAATCCAGCCAATCGCGCATATCCTCAACCAAGTCATCGACTGCACCGAGCGAAAGATTAAAGTAATCACAAACCGCATCAGCTGACTTTATCCACTCTGACTCCTGACCAAGATTGGAATCAATACGTGTAATGTGTTCTGAAAGGACGTTGGTTGCAACTACCGCTATCGTTTCGGCGGGCAAATCACCGGGATTTGCGAAAATAGTGTAATCATGGTGAACTAGAATCCCGCGAGCAATAAATTCCGGGAGCATCCAGCGCCGGGCAAGAAAATATCCAATGGCTGAGTGGCTGGTCCCGAGGCTTTCTTCTTCCACCGATGAAAAACTACGGTCTTCGCTCTGATTTGCCTCAGACAGAATCTGTTTGTATTCAGGAAAGCGCTTGAGCATCAAGGGAATGCCGCAATCGTGAAAAAGGCTGAAGGTATAGGCTTTTTCGGGGCGAACTGTTTTCAGCTTGCGCGCCAACTCAGCAGATACACGGGCAGTTCTGGCAGAGTCATCCCAAAAGCGGTCCATCTTTACATCCGGCGGGCCGGCCAGCGCCATTTTGAGCAACTGCGTGACCACCAGATTAAACATTTGCTGCGAGCCCAAAACACCCAAGGCCTGCATAATCGAATCCAGATTACGGCCAGTACCAAATGCCGGAGAGTTTGCAACCCGCATAACCCGCCCGGAAAGCGCGACATCCTTGCTGATCAAACGGGCAATTTCTCGCTGGTTCGGGGCTTCGCTACGCAGTTCACGGTCAATATCAATCAGAATCTCCGGGCAGGCTGGGATGTCAATTCCCCGTACCAATAGTTCTACCCGCTGCTCATCTACCTGCCCTACCCCGTCTTTCGGCGCCATGGCCGCCTCCCGTTTTTGCTAATTTTAGTAACGCAAGATACAACAATGATGCCAGCAGCGGTATCTGCCAAAAGTCATACCGGCAGCGGCAGCGTCACCGTGATAGTTGTTCCTTTACCGAGCACACTGCTTACAGCAATTTCCATACTGAGCAGGCCAGCCAGCCGGTAAGCCAAGGCAAGACCGAGACCAGCCCCGGCGATCCGCTCGGTTTCGCAATAGCGGACAAATGGCTCACCGAGGTTCTTTAATTGCTCTTCACTCAGGCCACACCCCGTATCAGCCACTGAGAAGATCAGCGCGCCAACTTCATTAAAGCCTGCAGAAAAAGTTACTTTGCCATTAGGCCGGTTGTAACGGATGGCGTTATCGAGGATCACGCCAAGTATCTGCCGGAATTTTTTCTGGTGTGTCGCAAAGGCATACTCAAGCAGATCAACAGGCAGTTCGCGAATAATCTCGACCCCCTGTTTTCTTGCCAGACTATCGGCTTGATAAAACACCAAATCAACACACTCGCCGACGCTGGATTGCTCGGTTTTGCTTGAATCAACAATGGTATCGAGCGCCACATATTCAAGCGAACAATCAAGCATGTGCAGCAGATTATTTGCTGCCGCCAAAGCTTCGTCGGTCAGCGACTTCTGCTCCGGCGCCAGCTCATCCATGGCAAGAATTTGCAGCACACCCAAAACACCATTCATGGGGGTGTGCATTTGATGACTCATATTATTGAGGAATTCCTGCTTTGCCTGCTTTGCAAGCTCAGCCCGCCCCAATGCTGCGGCAAGATTTTTTTGAAGGCTACGATGCTCGGTAATATCCTGTATCACATACAAGGTATTGTGCATCGGATCATCCGGCGTCAAGGAAGCCACACCAGCCAGCCCCCAAAGCTCGCTGCCATCTTTTTTCCGCAGGCAGAACTCGCCAGAAAAAAATCCCTTCTCAAGCACCGCACC
>CAYRBE010000149.1:0-1173 GCA_964422345.1 uncultured Dechloromonas sp. | reverse complement strand
GTTGATTTGACCCAGTAAAAGGCACCATCCTTCGCCCGGTTACACACTTCGCCATGCCAAACCTTGCCACTGGAAATAGTTTCCCACAATGCCTGATAGAAGGTATCAGGATGACGGCCGGATTTAAGCAGACGATGATTCTGGCCGACCAGTTCAGCTAGGGTATAACCGCTGATTTTACAAAAAAGTGGATTTGCATAAATAATCGCACCGTTGGCATCGGCAATACTGGCGATCAAGTGATCATCAATTGCGGCGAGAAATGCGGCAATTGGCACGGGCAAGTCTTGGACAACGGGGTTCATATGACGCCCTCTGAATAAAAGCTGCATTTGGCACACCGAGATGCCACGATAATCCACAACACCAGCTCCCGCAAGCGACTTCACTCCATAAACACGACCTGATATGGGTTGCGAGCCATCTATTCCCCTGACGAAAAATCCGCTCTGCCTATAATGCAGCCTCCCGATCGCCTCTCTTTCAATATGCCTGCCAAAACACCGCGCTTCAAACAGCTGATTACAGCCAGTCTGATCGCCGCCCTGCTGTTCGCGCAAAATGCATATGCCGGAAAGGACGACGACGAGGATGATGACGACGATGACGAAGACACCACCGAAATGGTGGCCAAGCCGACAGCTGGCACCAGAGCCCCGGACAAAGTCGCCAGCAAACCGGATGAAAAAGACGACGATGATGACGAAGAAGATGCAGGCGACACCAAGCTGAAGCAAATCGGTGCGGTGCAGAACAAACTACGCCAATCCAAAAAGCAGACTACCTTCCTTGGCAAAGTGGCTGACGATTACAGTGATTTCACCACCCGCATGGAAGAGGACTACGGCCTGAGCTGGTCGTTCAGCCTGAGCTACCGCCAGCGCTGGTACAACCCGAACAACCTCAGCAGCTCTTCACAAACCTTGTTCTGGCCCTCGGTAAACTGGGATATTTTCGATAGCGAAACCTTCGGCTCAGGTTCTTTTCAATACCTGTACTACGGTGAACGGCGCAGTAAGACAAAAATCAATATCGACCGCCGCTTCCGCACCCTGTCCGGCGAAATCCCCGACGATGCCAGCCAGTTTTCGCAGATCACCTATACCCACACTCTGCCGGGTGAAAGATTCGCCATCGCAGTCGGCCAATTTTCGTTCTTCAACTTTGACAGCA
>CAYRBE010000148.1:0-6118 GCA_964422345.1 uncultured Dechloromonas sp. | reverse complement strand
TGCCGAGGTTGGTTTTGATTACCTCGTATTCAGCTTTGAGCTGGGCTTCGCTGATTGGGTTGGCCTTGACGTAGTCGGTCAGGAAGGTGTTGATCAGGATAGCTTGCTTGGCGAGGTCGTATTTGATTTGAACATCAGATTTTTTGTCGAAGCCTTTTTTCTTGGCTTCCTGAGCGACCAGTTCGTTGGCGATCAACTGTTCCTTGATGGCGTTTTGCAGTTCAGGTGAATCCGGCGTGCCCTTGGCTTTCTGCTCGTTGATGATCATATCGAAAGCAGTTTGGGAAATCGCCTGACCATTGACGGTAGCGATAGCCTTGCCTTTTTCGGCAGCAAGGGCGGGGGCGGTAACAACAGCACCAGCGATCAGCAGGGCCGCAAGGCGGGAAATCTTGAACATGTAAATAATCCTTGGGATAGGGAAGAGAGGGGAAATAAAAGCGGAGAAATTATACTTCGTCAGGCGCAAAAGCACGGATGCTTAACGCATGGATGCGACCACGCATCAAATCACCTGCAGCATCATAAATCAGACGGTGCCGGGCGACGGTGTTTTTACCGATAAAAGCGCTGGAAACAATATCAAGTTTGTAATGTCCGCCATCTTTCGCCCCGGCGTGTCCGGCATGGCGATGCGATTCATCTTCGATACTGATTCGGGTTATTGGTAGAACGGCTAAGCGCTGGCGCAGCAGTTCGACGGTTTCGCCACTGCTTTTGCCATTCATGCCGGCAGGACTTTCTTGAATGGCTTGATCGTGACCTTGGCATACACGCCCGCTGCAACGTAAGGGTCAGCATTGGCCCAGGTTTGCGCGTCGGTCAGTGAAGGAAACTCGGCGACGATGACGCTGCCGGAAAAACCAGCCGGGCCGGGGTCAGGTGAATCGATTGCCGGGCAGGGGCCGGCCAGAATCAGGCGGCCTTCAGCCTGTAGCGCCTGCAGGCGGGCAACGTGCTCAGGGCGGGCGGCCAAACGTTGATCCAGCGTGCCTGGGGTGTCTTCACCGATGATGACGTAAAGCATTATTGTTTTTCCTCAACATATTTTGATAAGAACATGCCCTGAGCGATCACAAAGACCAGCAACAGGCCCATGCCGCCAAAGAGCTTGAAGTTGACCCATACATCGGTCGGGAAATTGAAGGCAATGAACAGATTCAACAAACCCATGCCGGTAAAAAAGGCGATCCAGGAAATATTCACTTTTGCCCAGACATTTTCTGGTAACACCATTTGCTCGCCGAGCATGGCTTTGATTGCATTCTTTTTCAGCACAATGGCGCTAAAAGCCATGCTGGCTGCGAATACCCAGTAAAGGATGGTCGGTTTCCATTTGATGAAAGATTCATCCTGAAAAAGCAGTGTCATGCCGCCAAAGACAACCACCAGCGCGAGGCTGATCCAGAGCATTTTGTCGACTTTGCCGTGGCGAATCTTGACCCAGATGATCTGGCCTATGGTTGCTGCAATGACGACGACAGTCGCGAGCAAAATTGGCGCTAATTTGAGGTCCACCGTAGCAGAGTTAAGTATCGTCCCGACCCACGTTGCAGCGAATTCCGGATTTTTCTCGGAATACTTGAAGGTGGCGAAGAATAGGATGACCGGAAAGAGATCAAAGAGTATTTTCATGGGGTAGCATTATATACTGACGCTAACGACTGACTTTGCCTTTGCGAGGGCTCATGAATAACGTACTGATTATTGATGACAGCGATATAAATCTGACGCTGCTCAAAGCTTTGGTGTTGAAGCTGGGTGAGTGTTCGACTGTATTGTTCGATCACCCGGTCAAGGCGCTCGATTGGTGCCGTGAGAACGTCCCGGATCTGGTCATTGTTGATTACATGATGCCGGAGATGGATGGTCTGAAATTTATCAGCGCCTTCCGCGGTCTGCACGGGCGAACCGAAATTCCGGTGCTGATGATTACCGCCAATGATCAGAAGGATATTCGCTACGAAGCCCTGCTCGGTGGGGCGAATGACTTTTTGACCAAGCCGGTTGATCGGATTGAGTTTTCGGCGCGTGCCCGCAATATGCTCTCTTTGCGGACGGGGCAGAAATATCTGGCGGATCGTGCGAGCCATCTTGCGTCGCTGGTTGATGAGCAAACACGCGAGATTCGCGACCGCGAAAAGGAGTTGATTTTCCGCATGTCGCGTGCGGCTGAGTTTCGTGATCCCGAAACCGGCGCTCACATTCAGCGCATGGCCTATTACTCGCAGATTATTGCCAAGGGTTTGGGTCTCGACGCAAAGGCTCAAAAAACAATTCTTGAAGCCGCGCCGATGCATGATGTCGGAAAAATCGGCATCCCCGATTATATTTTGCTTAAACCCGGAAAATTGACACCGGAAGAGTTTGACGTGATGAAAACCCATGCCAAACTGGGCCATGAATTACTTGATGATAGTGGATCTGAAATTTTGCGATCCGGGGCAGAAATTGCTTTGTCACATCACGAAAAGTACGATGGGTCAGGTTACCCGCACGGCTTGGTAGGGACAAAAATTCCTTTGTTTGGGCGCATTGTTGCGGTTGCTGACGTATTTGATGCGCTGACTTCCGAGCGTCCTTATAAAAAGGCCTGGTCGTTTGAAGAGGCGGTCAAGTTTCTTGAAGAGGGGCGTGGCAAGCATTTTGATCCCATGTGTGTTGAGGCTTTTCTGGCGGGCTGGGATGATGTGCTGGCGGTCAGTAAACGCTTCCAGGATGAACACGTACCTTTGGTTTGAACGTTGGGTGATATTTAAATGACGCAAATTTTTGTTCTGGATAAAGCCCTGATTCTTGATCGCCTCGGGGGCGATGAGGAAATTTTCGCCATGATGGTCGATCTCTACCTGCAGGATGTCGATAACTATGTGCAGGCCTTGAACGCGGCAGTGAATTCGGCTGATGCAGTGGTTTTGTCGCGTGAGGCGCATACCGTCAAGGGTTTGCTGGCAACGTTTTCTGATGATGATGGTGCTGAAATCGCCTACACGATTGAGCGACAGGCCAAGGCGGGCGACTTGAACGGTTTGTCGCCCCTTGTTACCCAGCTTGTGCAGAGTTTGCGAACCTTGGAAGCGGTATTGCGCTCAGAGACCGGGCAAGTAAGGTAGTTGCAGATATTCCGCCGCCCCGGCATAGCCATTCGCCGGGTTGTGCGGGACAACGCCGAGTAGCGGCGCGGCCAATACTTGGTTCAGCGTGGCCAGATTTTCTTCAAAACGTGACATCGCCGGGTCAATCCGGTTGGCCACCCAGCCAGCAATGTGCAGGCCGCGTTGGCGGATGGCATCTGCAGTGAGTTGGGCGTGGTTGATGCAGCCCAGCCGCATGCCTACCACCAGAATAACCGGCAAACTCAGAGTGACAGCTAGATCGGCGCTATCGCCATCAGCGCCGAGTGGTACTTTAAAGCCGCCAACCCCTTCAATGATGATGAAATCAGCCAGATTTTTTGCCTGATCAATCGTCTGCTGAATTGTTGCAAAGTCGATGCTTACCCCTTCTTCGGCGGCGGCAATGTGCGGCGCGACTGCGGCCTTGAAGCAGTAAGGATTGGTTGTGCGAAGCGGCAGTTCAATATTGCTCGCTGCACGAATATTTTCCACATCGTCATTCAGACCGGCGGCATCCGTGCCGGCGGAAACCGGTTTTAAACCAGCGGCGGTCAGGCCAAGGCTTTCCGCTTTTTTAAGCAGGGCGCAGGTGATGAAGGTTTTGCCGATTTCGGTGTCGGTGCCGGTGAGGAAAAAAGCCTGTTTCATTTTTGGGCAATCAGGGTGATGACGTCGTAAGTCAGGGGGAGTCCGGCCGGGCTGCGGCTGGCTTCGTAGGTGTTGGCGGCTTTTTCAAAGGCGTTGCGGCTGAGCAGGCTGGTGCGGCGGCCGCTACCAAGCTGGTTGGCACCGACCGACTTGACGGCGCGCAGCAGGGTTTTGAAATCAGCGTAATACGCGGTTTCTGTGCTTTTTTGCAGGTGCACCGTAGCAAAGCCGGCTTGTCGTGCCAGCGTGCTGATTTCTCCAGGCGCATGAAATTCCAGCGTGTGTTGATGGTTGTCGATGCCGCTGAAGGCGAGACGCAATTCACTAAAAGTCGCCGGGCCGAGGCTGGCAATGGCGAGTGTGCCATTTGAGCGCAACACCCGCCGGGCTTCATGCAGCGCCTTGCCGAGGTTGCACCACTGGACGGCGAGACTGGACCAGTAAAGATCAATGCTGTCATCGGCCAGCGGCAAGTGTTCGAGGTCGCCACCCAGATTCAATGTGCCCTGTGGGGTGCGTTTGAGCATGGCCGGCGAGAGGTCGAGCCCCAGCATTTCGGCCAAGGGGAACTGATGTTTGAGCAGGGCGAGGCCGTAGCCGGTGCCGCAGCCGGCATCAAGCAGGCGCTGTGGCGGCTGGCTTGCTGATAGCTGTGAGAACAGGCTTTCGCAAATTCGACGCTGTACCGTTGCCGCCTGATCGTAACTCGACGCGGCGCGTTCAAAGGAGAGGCGAATTCGCGCCTTGCTCGGTTTAGTCATGCAGAAACTGGCGAACGCGCGCGATGAATTCATCAGGCTGCGAAGTGAACGGAGCGTGGGCGCAATCGGCAAAAACTTCGAGCTGGGCATGGGGCAGGCTGGCGGCCAGTGCTTCTGCGGCGGCAACCGGCATCAGCGGGTCGGCGCTGCCGTGGATGAGCAGGGTCGGCGCGGTGATCTGCGGCAGTTGTGGCCGAAGATCGACATCACGTAGCCAGTCGAGGCCACAGGCCAGCGTTTTGAGTTCCGGGCGCCGGTCGGCCAGTTCAAGGAGTTCGCGGCTGACCTCTTTGCTCCGTGCGTCGCCCCGGTTAAAACCACCCACAAAGCGCGGCAGCATGGCTTCAACGTCGGCCAGAATGTTTGTGGTGAATTCAGCCAGCATGGCGGGCGGCATGGCGTGGGGCCAGCCATCGCGCTGAATGAATGAGGCGGTGCCGGCGACCAGCACCAGACGTCCAACTTTTTCCGGGGCGTGGGCGGCAACGGCGAGCGCCAGTTGTGCGCCGAGTGACCAGCCACAGAGGGTGCTGGCCGGCGGGAGTTGTTCAGCAATTTGCGCAGCGGCGGCCGAAAAATCTTCAATCAAGGGCGCGTCGCCATAACCGGGTAAATCCAAAAAATGCCCTTTTAGCGCGTGCACCGTAGCATTCAACGGACCCCGGCCTAGACACCAGCCGGGAATGAAAAATAGTGGAGCGCTCATGCCAGTGCTTTCAATGCGTTAATTAGTTGGTCGATATCGTCAGTTGTATGGGCGGCGGAAACTGAAATCCGCAGCCGTGCCGTGCCTTTGGGTACGGTCGGTGGGCGAATCGCCGGTACCCACAGGCCGCGCTCCCACAGTGCAGCCGCGCATTTTACGGTAGCCTCGTTGTCGCCGATCACCACTGGCTGAATCGCGGTTAGCGAGGGCAGTAATTGGTAAGGCAAGTTGGCGAGGCCATCGCGCAACTGGGCGATGCGGGCCATCAGGTTGGCGCGCAGGCCGTCTCCGTCGGCAATGATTTCCAGGCTTTTGACCAGTGCGCAGGCAATCGCCGGTGGTGCTGCCGTGGTGAAAATATAGCTACGGGCACGTTGCAGCAGGTATTCGATGGCGATTTCTGAACCTGCGACAAAAGCGCCGCCCACACCGGCCGCCTTGCCCAGCGTTCCCATCAGCAAAATGCGCGGATCAGCCGGCAGATTGAAATGAGACAGACTGCCCCGGCCATGTGCGCCAAGCACGCCGAAGCCGTGTGCATCGTCGATTACCAGCCAGGCATCGTAGCGATCGGCCAGTTCAAGCAGTAAGGGCAGCGGCGCGAGGTCGCCATCCATGCTGAACACGGCATCGGTCACAATCAGCTTGGTCGTAGCAGGGCTGGCAGCGAGCAGACGTTCCAGCGCCGCCATGTCGTTGTGGGCGTAGCGATGCGAATCGGCGCCCTGCGCCTTGGCGAGTTGGACGGCATCGATTAACGACGCGTGGTTGAGTTTGTCGGCAAAAATAGCAGCACCGCGCCCGGCGAGCGTCGGCACGATGGCGAGGTTGGCGAGGTAGCCGGTGGAAAAACTCAGCGCCCGGGGAAAACCGAGAAAGGCTGCAAT
>CAYRBE010000147.1:0-6134 GCA_964422345.1 uncultured Dechloromonas sp. | reverse complement strand
GTGGTTTGCGCCAGCAGGGGAACATCCATCCGTGCCTTGTGCATGTGATATTCGAGAGCTGAGGTCAGGCTGGCGGCAACCCGCTGGCGGGCGTCTTCAGCCAGACGATTCAGGTCTTCGACGGCTTGCCGGGTGACGATTTCCTCGACTTCCCAGCCGGCTGACTGGACGATCTGCAACTTGCCATCAGCCCCCCGGGCATAGAGCGCCTTGCGGTGGCCGCCGAGGGTGGCATTGCCTTCCTGCGGGACTTCACTCTCCAGCATGGTTTACCGCCGTCAGGTACATCAGCGAGCCGGTAAAACGGCCGCTTTCAGGAATAAAGCACAACAGGCGGTCGCCGGATTTCAGGCGGCCGCTTTTCAGTAATTCGTCGATCATGATGTAAATCGAAGCCGAGCCGGTGTTGCCCTTGGTGTGCAGGTTGGTGAACCATTTTTCCTGCGGGACCGGGAAACCAACTTCAGCCATGCATTCGGCCATTGGCTGGCGGAAATACTCGGAGGACATGTGCGGTAGGAACCAGTCCACGTCATTCGGCGTCAACCGGCGGGTAGTCATGGCTTTTTGCAATGATTTGCCAACGGTTTGGTAGGCCACGCTTTCGTTGAGCAGACGGACGTCCTGCTTGACCGAAAATATCGAGCGGCTGGCCCATTCACTGGCCGGGAAGCTTTGCCAGCCCTTGAGCGAGCCATCGGCCTGTTTTTCTCCACCTGCGACCATGCAGACTTCCATGCTGTCGGCCTGCGAGAGAATGTCGATCCAGTCGATGCGTAGCGATAAGCCTTCGTTGGCTGGTGCACTTTCCAGACGAAAGGCACCGGCACCATCGGAGAGCATCCAGCGCAGGAAATCCTTTTCAAAGGCGATTTCCGGATTGGCTTCTAATTCGGTAATCCGGTGCTCAGACTCAGCGGTGAAATTGCGTGCATGAAGAACAGCAGATGCAACCTCCGAGCCAGTGGCGACAGCATGCTTGGCGAGGCCGCAGAGCACCGCCATGTAAGCGTATTTGAGGGCGGTGACACCGGCAACGCAAATGCCAGCGGTCGAGGCGACTTCGCAGGCCGGGATGCCGAGTTCGCCATGCACCATGACGCCGTGGTTGGGCATGATCTGATCGGGTAACGAGGTGCCGGTGACCAGGCAGTCGATATCATTAATTTTCCCCAAGCCACGGATAGCATCTGCCGTTAGTTGGGCATTTGTGTGAGTGGTCTTGCCGGTGATCGGATCAATAGCGTAATAACGCTGGCGGATGCCGTTGTTGCGCAGCACGACGCGACGGGCACGCGAAGGCTTGCCACCGACCATGCCGAGTACGTCTTCGATGTTGTCGTTATCTACCGGCGCATTGGGCAGGAATGCCGAGGTGCCGGTGATATATACCTTGCCGCTACTGTTCATATTTTTGTAGGTTGAATTCCTGCGAGCCGGAAGGGAGTTCGAGTTCGGCACGCAGCCGGTCAAGTCGCGGTTTGAGCAATGGAGAAAGTAACCATTGTACCAATAGGCTTAATGGAACGACGGTCAATATCAGGGTGATCAGATAGATCACGAAAAGCAGCAGGAATGGGCGGCGTCGCCATTGACCACGCTGGCCGAAGGTACGGATTAGTTTTGACCAGACACCGAAGGCGCGGCGGCCGGCACGTTCGCTGATGGCCAGTCGTGGATTGACGGTGCAGGCTTTGAGTCCGCTTAGCATGGGCGCGCCGGATTTTTCTTGGTCGTGATCGAGCGCGTCAGCGAGAGCCAGACCAAAACGTTTGGCCTGTTGAATTTCCCGCGGGGCAACGCCAGCCGGTGGCATGCCGAGAAATTTGTCGCGTTTGCCGGTTAGTACCCAGCGTGGGGTGGTGATAAAAGTCGCCAGCGGATGCCCTTGGTCGGTGAAGGCGATGTGATCACGTATTTGGCCACCTGCTGCAGAAATCAGCTCGCGCATCGTTTGCTGGGCCGAAAGCCACATATTGCGACAGGCCACCAGCGTGACGACCGGTTTGCCATTTATTAGTCGTTGTCCGGCCGGGTTTTTGAGAAAGGCAGTCATCGGCAGCGCTGGCGAGAGATACCAGACTTGGTAGGTCAGAATAATCAAGTCAAATTGAGCGTCCGGAGCAATCTGCAAAGGCTGTAGCGGCGGTGCATCCAGCTGGACGCATTCCGGGAAGACATCGAGGAAGTCAACAAACGGCCACGGCCAAGGGTAGGGTGTCACCGGCACCAGTGTTTCAAGATGAACGGCGTGTCCCGCTGCGCGCAAGGGGGTAATGACCTGTGCCGTAATGTCGGCCAGTTGCCCGGTTTGCGAATAGTTGATGACAAGAACGTTTTTCAAGCGGGTTTCTGGTGTCGGAGTAACCCGCGATTCTAACAAATTCGCACACTGCTACGGTGCACCTGTCATTTGGGCAAAAATCAATTTGCTACTTCTTGAGCTTGGGGGTTTGGACCCTTTTCGGCTATTATTCGGCTTTCCCGCAGCCTGTCTTTCCATGACCAAATTCGTTTTCGTTACTGGCGGTGTCGTGTCCTCATTGGGCAAAGGCATTGCCGCCGCATCGCTCGGGGCCATTCTGGAATCCCGCGGCATTAAAGTCACCCACCTCAAGCTTGACCCCTACATCAACGTCGACCCCGGCACGATGAGCCCCTTCCAGCACGGTGAGGTTTTCGTCACCGAGGACGGCGCCGAGACCGATCTCGATCTGGGGCATTACGAGCGCTTTACCAGCGCCAAAATGGCCAAGCGCAACAATTTCACGACCGGTCAGGTTTACGACACCGTGCTCAAAAAAGAGCGCCGTGGCGAGTATCTCGGCAAAACGGTACAGGTCATTCCGCACATTACTGACGAGATCAAGTTCAAGATCAAGGCCGGTGCTGAAGGTTCCGATGTCGCCATCGTTGAAGTTGGCGGCACGGTGGGCGACATTGAGTCGCTGCCTTTCCTTGAAGCCATTCGCCAGATCGGTTTTGAAGAAGGTCGCAACAACGTCTGCTATATGCACCTGACCTTGCTGCCCTATATTCCGACCGCCGGCGAACTGAAAACCAAACCGACCCAGCACTCTGTCAAGGAACTGCGCGAAATCGGTATCCAGCCGGACATCTTGCTTTGCTGGGCTGATCGTTCGATTCCGGTCGAAGAGCGCCGCAAGATTGCGCTGTTCTGTAATGTCATGCCGGAAGCAGTCATCGAGTGTCTTGATGCTGATTCGATCTACAAGATTCCTGGCATGCTGCACGAGCAGATGCTTGATGAAATTGTCTGCCACAAGCTGAATATTCTGGCCAAGGCAGCCGATCTGACGGTCTGGGAAAATTTGATTATTGCGCTGGAGCATCCGCTGCATCAGGTCAAGATTGCCTTCGTCGGCAAGTATGTTGATCTGACCGAATCCTATAAATCGCTGATCGAAGCGATCAAGCATGCCGGTATTCATACCCGCAGCCAGGTCGATATCGTTTATCTTGATTCCGAAGATATCGAGAAAAACGGCACCGGCGTTCTGGAAGATCTGGATGCGATTCTTGTTCCGGGTGGCTTTGGCCGTCGCGGTACGGAAGGCAAGATTGCTGCAATTCGTTATGCTCGCGAAAACAAACTGCCTTACCTCGGTATTTGCCTGGGTATGCAACTCGCTGTCGTTGAGTTTGCCCGTGATGTCGCCGGTATGGCCGAAGCGCATTCGACTGAGTTTGTTCAGGACACGCCTTATCCGGTGATCGGCCTGATTACCGAATGGCACGATGCCTCCGGTAAAGTTGAAATTCGCAGCGAAGATTCTGATATTGGCGGCACGATGCGTCTTGGCGGTCAGGTTTGCCAACTGGCCGAAGGTTCGCTGGCCCGGAAGATTTACGGTGCAGCCGAGATCACTGAGCGCCATCGCCATCGCTACGAAGTTAACAATACGCTGCTCGCCAAGCTTGAAGAAAAAGGTCTGGTCGTTTCAGGCCGTGCTCCGGGTACGGATCTCTGCGAAATGGTTGAACTGCCGACTGAGGTCCATCCGTGGTTCGTTGCTTGCCAGTTCCATCCTGAATTTACGTCCAATCCGCGTCAGGGCCACCCGCTGTTTACCTCGTATGTCAGGGCAGCTCTGGCAAGTCAGCAGGCTAAAGCAAAATGAAGCTCTGCGGTTTCGAGGCTGGTCTTGACCAGCCTTTTTTCCTGATTGCTGGCCCTTGTACCGCCGAGTCTGAGCAACTTTGTATCGACGTTGCCGGCACTATGAAGGAAATCTGTGGCCGTCTCGGCGTGCCGTATATTTTCAAGGCATCCTACGACAAGGCTAATCGCAGTTCTGGCACCTCGGTTCGTGGTCTGGGGCTGGATGAAGGTCTGCGTATTCTTGCCGAAGTGCAGCGTCAGATCGGCGTGCCGGTACTGACCGATGTCCACGCTATCGACCAAATTCAGCCGGTTGCGGCGGTGGTTGATGTGCTGCAGACCCCGGCCTTCCTCTGTCGCCAAACCGATTTCATCCATGCCGTTGCCTCCTGCGGTAAGCCGGTGAATATCAAAAAGGGCCAGTTTCTGGCGCCGGGTGATATGAAACACGTTGTTGCCAAGGCGCGTGAAGTCAATAACGGCGCCGATAACATCATGGTTTGTGAGCGTGGCGCATCTTTTGGCTACAACAATCTGGTTTCCGACATGCGCAGTCTGGCGATCATGCGCGAAACCAATTGTCCGGTGGTTTTCGATGCCACTCATTCGGTGCAATTGCCGGGTGGGCAAGGTACGGTTTCTGGCGGGCAACGTGAGTTTGTTCCTGTGCTGGCGCGGGCGGCGGTTGCGGTCGGGATTTCCGGGTTGTTCATGGAAACCCATCCCTGTCCTGAAAAGGCCTGGTCGGATGGCCCGAATAGTTGGCCGTTGGACCGCATGGAAGCTTTGCTGAAAACCTTGGTCGCACTTGATCAGGCAGTCAAGGCATCGGGCTTTGAAGAATTACGTTAATAATTTAGTTTAATAGTTCTCAACCTTTTGATTACAAGGAAGAAATATGAGTTCCATCGTTGATGTTGTCGCCCGCGAGATTCTCGATTCCCGTGGCAATCCCACCGTTGAAGCTGACGTGCTGCTTGAGAGCGGCGTCATGGGCCGTGCCGCTGTGCCGTCTGGTGCTTCAACCGGAACCCGCGAAGCGATTGAGCTGCGCGATGGCGATGCCAGCCGTTACCTCGGCAAAGGCGTGATGCAGGCCGTCGAGAACGTCAATACCGAAATTTCTGAAGCGATCATCGGTCTTGACGCCCAGGAGCAGGCTTTCATTGATCAGACCATGATCGAACTTGATGGTACGGAAAACAAGTCCCGCCTCGGCGCAAACGCCATCCTCGCTGTGTCGATGGCGGTTGCCAAAGCGGCTGCTGAAGAATCCGGTCTGCCGCTTTACCGCTACTTCGGCGGCATGAGCCCAATGCAGATGCCAGTGCCGATGATGAACATCATCAATGGCGGCGAGCACGCCAATAACAGCCTGGATATTCAGGAATTCATGATCATGCCGGTCGGTGCATCAACCTTCCGTGAAGCCATGCGTTGCGGTGCTGAAATCTTCCACGCGCTGAAAAAGCTGCTGGACAAGAAAGGTCACTCGACCGCCGTTGGCGACGAAGGTGGTTTTGCCCCGAATCTGGGCAGTCATGCCGAAGCCCTGCAGATCATCATGCAGGCGATTGAAGCCGCTGGTTATGTGCCGGGTCAGGATGTATTGCTGGCGCTGGATTGCGCTGCTTCCGAGTTCTACAAGGATGGCAAGTACCATCTGTCCGGCGAAGGTCTGCAACTGACCTCGGCCCAGTTTGTTGATTATCTGGCTAATCTGGCTGATCAGTTCCCGATCGTTTCGATCGAAGACGGCATGTCCGAAGCCGACTGGGATGGCTGGAAACTACTCACCGACCGCCTTGGCAAAACCGTGCAGATCGTTGGTGACGATATTTTCGTGACCAATACCAAGATCTTCAAGGAAGGCATCAAGAAGGGTATTTGTAATTCCATCCTGATCAAGATCAATCAGATCGGCACCCTGTCCGAAACCTTCGCTGCGGTCGAGATGGCCAAGCGCGCCGGTTACACCGCCGTGATTTCGCATCGCTCCGGTGAAACCGAA
>CAYRBE010000146.1:0-6172 GCA_964422345.1 uncultured Dechloromonas sp. | reverse complement strand
ATTTGTTTATTCTCCCTAAAGGGTTTAGCCGGCTAATTATAAAGCATCACATGTTCGGATAGGTCGGACCTTCGCCACCTTGTGGCACAACCCAGTTAATATTTTGTGTCGGATCCTTGATATCGCAGGTTTTGCAGTGGATGCAATTTTGTCCGTTGATCTGCAAACGCGGGTTTTTCCCGCTTTCGTCATGGAGTATTTCATAAACCCCTGCCGGGCAAAAACGCTGTTCCGGCGCATCATAATTGGCCAGATTGATACTGATTGGTGTGTCGGTGTTTTTGAGTTGCAGGTGACAGGGCTGGTCTTCTTCGTGGTTGGTACTTGAAAGAAAGACTGAAGACAGTCGGTCAAAGGTGATTACGCCATCCGGTTTAGGATAGTTGATCGGCGAGCAATCAGCGGCAGGCTTGAGTTTGGCATGGTCTGGCGTTGTGTGATGGAGCGTCCAGGGGGCTTTGCCACCGAGCAGCAACTGATCAATTCCAAACATTACCGAACCCAGCTTCAAGCCCTTGCTCATCCACGGCTTGAAGTTGCGTGCTTTGTGTAATTCCTCGAACAGCCAGCTCTTCTTGAACGCTTCAGGGTAGGTCGTCAGTTCATCATGCTGGCGATCTGCGGCGAGTGCTTCAAAGCACGATTCAGCAGCAAGTGACCCGGATTTGATTGCGCAATGAGAACCTTTAATCCGCGCCGCATTGAGGAAACCGGCATCGTCGCCAACCAGTACGCCACCCGGGAAGGTGAGTTTCGGCAGGGATTGCAGGCCGCCGGCAGTCAGCGCGCGAGCGCCGTAAGAAATACGTTTGCCGCCCTCAAGGAAGCGGCGGATGTTCGGATGGGTCTTGAAGCGCTGGAATTCTTCGAAAGGAGAGAGATGCGGATTGCTGTAACCCAGGCCGACGACAAAACCAACGGCGACCTGATTGTTTTCCAGGTGATAAAGGAAGCCGCCGCCGTAAGTATCTGGCTGCATCGGCCAGCCGCCACTGTGGATGACTAGGCCGAGCTGGTGTTGCTCCGGCTTGATTTCCCAGAGTTCTTTTAGGCCGATGCCGTAGGTTTGTGGATCAACACCATCGCGCAGCTTGAATTGGGCTTCGAGCTGCTTGCCAAGATGACCGCGACAACCTTCCGCAAAGAATGTGTACTTGGCGTGGAGCTCCATGCCGAGCTGGAAATTAGGGCCTTCAGAACCATCGTGCAAGCGGCCCATGTCGCCGGTAGCCACGCCTTTGACTGAGCCATCGTCATTAAACAGCACTTCGGCCCCGGCAAAACCCGGATAAATCTCAACGCCGAGCGCTTCGGCCTGTTCGCCCAGCCAGCGGCAGACGTTACCGAGGGAAATGACGTAATTCCCTTCGTTGTGGAAACATTTAGGGAGTAGGCTGTTGGGCACCTTGGTTGCGCCGGTTTCAGAAAAAATGAAGAAACGGTCTTCGGAAACAGGGGCATTAAGTGGCGCGCCATCGGCTTGCCAATTGGGCAGTAATTCGTTCAGCGCGCGTGGGTCCATAACTGCGCCAGAGAGTATGTGGGCGCCGATTTCAGCGCCTTTCTCGATCAGGCAAACACCGAGTTCGGTGCCGTTTTCAGCGGCCAATTGTTTGAGTCGAATCGCTGATGCCAGGCCTGCAGGGCCGCCGCCAACGATTACGACGTCGAATTCCATCGCTTCGCGTTCCATGTTGTCTCCTTGATTTATTGTGAGCTTATGGACAATACGGTACAGTATGGAAACATTTTGATCAACCCCCCTGAATAATCAATACTATGGAACAAGAAAAGAAACTTATCCACGTCACGACAATGCCCATTCGATGGGGTGATATGGACGCCTATGGGCACGTCAATAACACGGTTTACTTCCGTTATATGGAACAGGCTCGGGTTGAGTGGCTGGAGGATATGAAGATTGAAGTTCGTCCGGGTGGTTTGGGACCGGTCATCATCAATGCCAGTTGCACCTTTCTGGTCCCGATGAATTATCCCGGTCTGGTCGAGGTCAAAACGTTTGCGGCTGAACCGGGACGATCCAGTGTGCAAACTTACGTCGAAATGCGGATTGTCGGCGATCCGGCGCTCTACGCTGAAGGTGCCGCCAAGGTGGTTTGGATGGACACACAAACCGGCAAGTCGGCACCGATTCCAGATCATGTGCGTGCGGTGCTCGACGTCGGCTAAAGCTCAGGTAAACTGCAGCCCATGAGCCAAAGAAAAATATGGGAAAAATTGCTGTCTGCCGAGCGTCTTGGTGCCGGTAAGGCGCCGGGAACCCCGGAGCGGACAGCTTTTCAGCAGGATTATGACCGCATAGTCTTTACCTCAGCCTTCCGGAGGATGAAAGACAAGACCCAGGTTTTTCCGTTATCCAAAAGCGATTATGTTCGTACCCGGCTAACCCATAGCCTTGAAGTCAGTTGTGTTGGGCGTTCTTTGGGCGCAGTGGTCGGTCGCGAAATCATTGCGCGACATGGCCTGAAAAATGTCGAATCCGGCGATTTTGGCGCTATTGTTGCGGCTGCCTGTCTGGCGCACGATATTGGTAATCCACCGTTTGGTCATGCTGGTGAAGATGCAATACGCGAATGGTTCCGGACTTCCGGGCTACTAGAGCGCCATCCGTTTACTCCGGCACAGCGGGCAGACTTTGAGCGTTATGAAGGCAATGCCCAAGGGTTTCGTATTGTGACCCGCTTGCAAAGCCCGGCTAATCCGGGTTTGCAACTGACCAGTGCAGTACTCGCCACATTTACGAAATATCCACGCCCCTCAGCGCTCGATGCCGAGCTTGATGGCAAGAGTGGCAAGAAATTCGGGTTTTTTCAGCAGGATGCCGAGGCATTCCAGCGGGTAGCCAAATCAACAGGATTGGTTGAGCGTATTCCGGGTACGGCTTGGAGGCGGCATCCGCTGGCATTTTTGGTCGAAGTAGCTGACGACACCTGTTATTTGATTGTCGATCTCGAAGATGCTGCCAAGTTAGGCTTCGTGCCTTATCGTGATGCAGAGTTGTTATTGGCTGACCTCGCGGGCAATTCAGTCAATGGCGGGCGACTGGATCGTCTGCATGATCCCAAGGAGCGTCTGGAGTATTTGCGGGCCAAGGCGATTGGCCGCTTGCTGGAAAGCGCTGCGGCTGTCTTTCTTGAGAATGAGAATGCCATTCTCAGCGGCGAGTTTGATGACGAGCTGCTTGAGCAATCACCGATAGCACATCCTTTGCAGGCAATTTTAAGGCTGGCCAAAGATACGATTTATACAGCCCGCCCGGCGCTTGAAATTGAAACGGCGGGTTTTGAGGTGCTGGGTGCTTTACTTGGCTTGTTTGCCAATGCGGTTGAAGCCAAAGCCGGGCATGCCCGCCTGACAACGCGCGAACGTATGTTATTGAAGTTGTTGCCCGCTCAGTTTTTGGGACACGGTGGCGAGCCAGATTCCGATCCCTATCTTCGCCTGCTGCAAGTCGCCGATTTTGTTGCCGGTATGACCGACTCCTACGCCGTTGATATGTATCGCAAGCTCAAAGGTTTCGATCTGCCCACTTGATTTCAATTAGTTTTTGTTTTGTCATTGCACTGCAACATTGCTTTGGTTCAATGCCGGTGTTCAAGTAAATGGCAGAGTTTAAAAATGAAGCAAGTGTTTGTTTTTGCTGTACTTCTTGGGCTGGCTCTCGCGCCTGCCGCCCATTCTGCGCCGCGTGCTGTGGGTGCATTACCCAGCGTGACGCAGGATATTGTCAGTGCTGGTCGCCTACGCTTGCAGTCTCAGCGACTCGCTAAATTGTGGATGCAGATTGGCTTGGGGGTTAATCCAGGTATGGCCGGCTTGCAATTAAGCAAGGGATTGACTCAGTTTGATCAGGGACTAGCCGATCTTGAGCGTTATGCCGCCAAGGATAGTACCCAGAAGTCGATGGCACGGCTTAGTTCGCTTTGGCTTGAGTATCGCGCCGCGCTTGCTTTGCCATACAACATGAATAATCTGAAGTTGATCAGTTATCTGTCAGAAGATTTGATGCTGGTGACTGGCAAGTTGACCATGAAGATTGAAGAAGAGTCAGATGGCGGGGCAGGCCGTCTGCTTGATCTCTCGCTACGCCAGAATATGTTGGCGCAACGCTTGGCTCGGCTTTATCTAATGGCTCAGGCCGGAGATAAATCTGCAGGTCGCTTGGTTGATATTGAGCAGACCAGAAGAGAGTTTTCTAGTGCGCTTGATGAGCTTTTGAGCGCCAAAGAAAACACTACAGCGAGTCGTGAAGCCCTTGAGTTGGCTCGTATGCAGTGGTTGTTTTTTGATCGCGCAATCAGTGATATGAGCCAAGGTGCTTCGAGTAAACCGACGCATGTGGCAACTACCAGCGAGCGAATTCTTGAAATTCTGGATGCGGTGAGTGTGGAGTACGCCCAAGAAAAATCTGTGACCTCACGCCAAGGGGCGACTCGTCGTTCTGCGGCTAATCTGCGAGTTTTAAACTATTCCTGAGTCGAGTTTGTGTGTGATCAATGCATCACAGTTGGTAGTACAACTCCATAATTTCAGGGTTGTCAGTTAAGTTTACTGAGAAACCAAGTGCATTCATCATGCCTTGCATTGGTTCGTTCTCGGCCAGAACTTCACCAATCATCTGTTGCATACCGCGTTCACGAGCGATATTCATTAGGCAATTCATGATGCGCGATCCTATCCCGAATCCGGATAGGTGGTCGGCAATGACGACGCCGAATTCGCAGGTTCGTTCGTCTTCAAGTACGCCGTAGAACGCCTCGCCGATGATGATTTCTTCGTTAAATTCGTTCTTTCGTACCGCGACTAAAATCATTTCTCGGTCATAGTCAATTTGTGTATGTCGAGCTAGTTGCATAGCGGGGAGTTCCCGCATTGCGCCGAAAAAGCGGAAATATCGGGACTGGTGAGATAACTGGCGGACAAAATTTTGAAACGCCGGCGCATCCTCCGGGCGAATGGGGCGAATGCTGTAGGGTTGGTCTTTTTTATCCAACCAGTGGGTTTCCAGTGCAACGGGGTAAGGGCGAATCGCCATATGCGGGTAGCGGCTTCCCGGTGGCGGGGATTGGCGTAGGGTGATTTGTACACTACCGGGCCGAACGGCGTAATCATCTGCGATGAGTGGATCGATCTTCAGGCTTTCAATCCAGGGAAGTTCGCAGGCGATTTCAGAAATTCGCAGCAAGAGTCGTCGTAATGGGTCTTGAGCAACCGCCGGTAGGGTGGGGGTCGCACCTAGCAGGCGGGCAATTGCATCCTGATTAAAGTAATCACCGATCAAGCGGTCATTAAGTGGGGGGAATGTGACCGGGCCGGGAGGTGTTAAGTCTCGCCCTGGTGCCCCAAGTGCAAGTTCAATGACCGGGCCAATGCAGTGATCACGATGGATGTGCAGCGATAACTGACGGTGGCCGTTTGCAGGGTTGGCGACAATGCCAGGAAAAGTATTTATGTGAAAAGCACTGAGCAGGCGTTGAGATTCAGTTGCTGAGAGGCTGTTTTGTCCGCGCTCAAGGGCGGCGGTACATAGTGCGGTTGCGGCAGCAATGTCGGGAGGCTGGTAAGAGGAAAGCGCGCTAGGCGTTTCGAGTAGTAATTGCTGATTCCGGACATATTGAACCATAAAGGAAAAAGCGGTGATGGCGCTTTCCGGGGTTCTGAAAACCGGAATGCCGGCCTGAGTCAGCCGTCGTCTGGTTTCGCGTACCGAGGATTCGCCGAGTACACAGACCAAAACTGGTTTTCCGTTAGATGCTGTGCTGTTAATGATGGCTTCTGCATTCGCTAGCGGATCAAACAGACTATTGGGCGAAATAATGGCAAGAACACCATCAATTTCATTGTCATTGCGGCAGGTGGAAATTGCTTTTGCGAAGCGTTCCGGGCTGGCATCAAACAAGATGTCGAGTGGGTTGGTCTTTGGTGTGGCGTGTCCTAAGCCAGCTTTGAGCTCTTCTTTAGTGTTTTGCGATAGAGGAGGAATCTCGATAGACAAATCAGCCGCAATATCAGTGGCGATGGTGTCTGGTCCGCTACCGTTGGTAATGATGGCTAGCCTGGCACCCAGAGGTTTGTTTCGTGAGGTGAGCGCGCGGGCCGCAGCAAACAGGTCTCCCACTGAGCGGACGCGCAGAGCGCCAGCGCGGCGCAG
>CAYRBE010000145.1:0-6177 GCA_964422345.1 uncultured Dechloromonas sp. | reverse complement strand
TGCCTGCACGGCATGATCGAATATCCTTTGTGGTACAGCTACTTTTTCGGTCTGCTGGCTGTGGTTGCGGGTGCTTTTGGTTCTGTACGACAAGTCGGCCAGCGACTTGCGCCGGTCGCCCTGACGCTCGGCTTGTTGCTCTGGGGCGGCCTTACCCTCGTCGAATTGAGGCGCGATTACAAACTGCTGGAAACATCTCTGGCGCTGGGCAAGCAGCCCGCTATGCTTGCGCTGGCTAAAGATGCCCTGCTGCGCATCCCGCAGACTTCCCTCTTGTCGCCCTGGGTTAATACCACGGCCTGCGTCAGCCTTGATCCATTGCAGGTCGCTGTGAAAGACGGTTTAGCTGTTTGCAGGATTGCCATGCATTTTGCCCCGGCGGTCGAGAGCGGCGTGCATCAAGCATTACTGCAATGGCGTGCCGGCGATGCCGATGGGGCGCGTACGCTGTTACGCGATTTGCGACTCGCCATGCATTACAACGCTGGCGGCGTGGATGCTCTGCTTGTAAAGCTTGCCGCACGCGATGCACGCATCAGTGAGTTGTTCCAACCAGAATAAAAACGGCCCGGAATCACTCCCGTGTTGCCGTACTGCCAGCGCCGACTTTTGGCAGTGATATGGTCAATGTCACTAGCGATATGACCCTAAGCTTGATGATTGACAGGTGCGGCCAGCGTCGAAGATACTCTAGCTCGTCGCGTTGAATTTCCTATCCTTGCTGCCGGCGATGAAGCCATGAATGCTGTACCCGCTGCGGGGCATTTCATCTCGCCAGCAGGGAGGCCGCCAGGCCAGAAGCGGCCCGAAGAGGCTTCAACGATTTTTGAAAGTGAAGCGAAAAGGGTCAAAGGTCAAAGAAAAGGTCAAAGGGGTCTGACCCCTATTTTTGTTCTTTCGTGATGAGTGGCATTAAATTAACAATAAATAAGGTACGGACCCCGGTTTGTTCCCTGTGATATTTTTAGGTATTCATTTCAGCAGAGGCCGTTCATGAAAACCAGTAGCTTTTCGGCGAACTTGAAAATCAAATGATCCGGCTATTGGTTTTTTGCCTTTTTAGCCTGTGCACCGTAGCAGCCTCAGCTGCTACTTACACCAGTGCTTCGACGCCCTTTAGCTGGATTAATTCAGCGGCGCATACCAAAGTTGGTTACAACACTGTACCGTACAAGTTTACGAATGCGGCTGGGTGTGGAACGGCGCCCCCCACCCTTGATGACACCTTGAGTGAGGTCATTCCGATCGGATTTACCTTTCTTTATGGGGCTGTTTCCTACACCACGCTGCGGATCATGACGAATGGCCGCTTGCAGTTCAACAACACCACCTGTGGCTCAGGAACTCAAAACATCGGCCCGCCACAGACTTATCCGTATTTGTATCCAGTTGCGAGTATGAACAACACCATGAAGGTGTTTGGCGTCGATCTGGATCCGACGAATTTAGTTGATAAGCCAAATTATCCGACCGTTGCTAATAAAACTAATTGCATAAATTCAGCCTCTTGTTATATCAGCTACGCTTCAATTGGTACCGCGCCAAATCGGCAGTTTGTTGTCACCTGGTGGCATGTGCCTGAATGGGTTGCTAATAACAATACTAGCGGCTCGTTTGACGTGCAGGTGATTTTGAACGAAAACGGCACGTTTGTTTATCAGTACGGTACTGTGACTCATGGTGGTACAGGGCAGGCACAAATTGGGTGGCAATTATCGCCCACTGACTATGAAGTGCTGACTTTTGGTGCTGCCTCTGAACCCCCTCCAAATACGGCCATTGTTTTTTATATTCCTTCTGCCGGGCCGTTTGCTGAGTATCGTTTTGATGAAGGTGCGTGGAGTCCGAATGGTGCGGGTCAAGTAACCGACTCCTCCGGAAATAACCGGCCTGGAATGGCGCTTGGGGCGGCTCAGGAAACTGCCAGTGGTTATGTTTGCCGGGGTGCTGAGATTCCGGCAAATACAACGGCTAGTCTAGCAGATGCAGTTCAGACGGGTATCAACCTATCGAATGCTTCTCTAAACCTGCTTGGGCAGGGAACCATCATGTTCTGGTACAAGGCAAATGCTGCCTGGAATAGCGGTGTGGCAGCTCAATTGATTGATGCAACCGAAGTTGATGGGCAATGGTTTTATTTGACCAAGACCGGGACTGGAACGCTTTATTTTCAGGTGATGGATGGTTCGGGAAGTAGTCGCTCGGTTGAAACTGCTGCGCAGGCCTTTGCAGCAAATACGTGGGTTCATGTGACCATTTCGTGGAATTTCAATGCAAGCCCATCAGCAAATCAGGATCGCTTGAGTATTTTGATTAATGCGGGAACACCGACAACATCCTCATTTACCAGTAGCGGGACAGTGACACCTTCGGCGGGCTGGGTTCGTGCGGGCGATAACGCAGCTGGTTTTATAGGAACAAAAGGTACTGTTAATTCGGCGAATGGGACGTTGGATGAACTTCGCTTTTACAACTTTGAAATGAATCAGGGACAGGTGGCAGGCGCGCGATCTCAGACGCATGCTTGCCCTGCGCTGGGTACGATTGATCATTTTGAATTACGGCATGCGTCGTGGACAGGCTCTGCCTGTGCGCCGGGGACGTTAACGGTGGTTGCATGTGCAAATGCGGCTTGTTCCAGCTTTTACACGTCAGGGGTGATTGCGACGCTTTCATCTTCCGGTGCTGCTGCAACAATTTGGGATGCTGCAACGGGTGGGAGTACCGTGATTGTTGGTAACACTCAATCAAGTACCACCAAGGATTTTTTCACTGGTGTAGGGACTGCAACGTTTGACATTGTCGGGACAGGTTTCCCTGTGTCAGCAGCCAATGCAAAAAAATGTAACGGTACATCGGGGGCTTGTACTTGGACATCAACCAATGGCGGGTTGATTGTTACGGTGCCTAACTCGGGTGTTATTACAGGGGGCGAACCAACGGCAGTCTCTGTTCAAGCGGTGCAATCTACCGGGCCAACCCCCGCCGCACCTTGTGTCCCGGTGAAAGGGCTTTCGGGGGCGGGACTTAAGATTTGGACAACGGCAGATACGCCGTCAAGTTTTCCGGTGACATCAACTTCAGCGGGGGCGACTGTAGGAGGCGCACCGCAACTGTCAAATGCACAAGCGGGAACCTATTTGTACACGCCGCAAACAATGCCTGTTACAGATAATGTAAGCAGTCTGACTTTTGACGCAAATGCAAGCGCAAATCTTTGGTTCAAGCATATGGATACCGGGCGCTGGAACTTGTATGCCCGCCTTGACAAGGCGGCTTCGGCAACCGCTCCTCTACTAAGTCTCGATGGGAGTGCTGTGGTCACAACGATTCCGGTTGGGTATGGGGTTGCTGCATCTGCACTGAATGCTTCAGCTGCAACTCAAACGGCTTGCGCATCAGGGCCGGTAGCGGCCTGTGATACTGCCGCTATTGCAGATACAAAAGTGGGGGTTGCGGGCGGTAGTTTTGATGTAACCGTAACGGCCGCCCTGTGGACGGTGAGTGGCGATACTGATCTGTCAAACAATCCTGTGGCACCCAGTTACGCGGGTGACGTAGCGCTTTCTCCTGCATTAGTCGCGCCTATGGGCGGAGCGGTAGGGGCGCTTGGCGTGACATCGCTTACCTTGGCTAATGGGCAGGCAACAAGTTTGTCTGAGAAGTGGTCAGAAGTAGGGGCTGTTCGCATATTTGGTTCAGGTACTTATCTTGGTAAGAGCATTAATCCTTCCGGGGTGGGGCAAAAAACCATACTTAATCCCGTTCTGGGGCGTTTCGTGCCGCATCACTTTGATACAGTGGTGTCGCCCGTTTGTAGCGCTGCGTTTACCTATTCCGGGCAGATGTTTCCGGTCAAAGTGACGGCAAGCAATTTGGCAGGTGTAACCACAGCTAATTATCAGGGAGCCTTCGCCAAGGCTGGCACTTATTCGGATGGTAACGGTGGTGCCGGGGCCTTTACCCCGACCACTTTGGCGAGTAGCAAATTTACTGCCGGTGTGGCCGATTTGACGGCTACACCTGAAGTGAAATTTGATTTTTCCAGCAAGTTGACGGCACCGTGGACACTGAAACTGAGGGTGGTTGATCCGGATGGTGTGTCTTCTGCGGCTCTTCCTGGCGTAGAAGGGACTATGGCCTTGCGTTCTGGGCGCTTATGGTTGGGTAATGCTTATGGTTCTGACCAACGTTCCCTGATTTTGCCTTTTGAGGTACAGCACTGGAATGGCTCGGCATTCGTAAAAAATACGCTCGATAACTGCACTTCTTTTGCTGCAGCAAATATTGGGGTGGGTAATTTGCAAGGTGGTTTGAGTGGTTACGCCGGAACGCCTGTAGTAAGTGCAGTTGCCAATGGTGCCGGGACGATTTCTCTGCCCGCTCCTGCGGCAGCGGTCGCAGGCAGTGTCGATCTGGTGGTGACGCTGGGTTCAAGTGGAGCCCCGGCTAATTGCCCGAACATGACAGGGGCGACTTCAGCGGTGCTGGCGCATCTGAGCGGTAAATGGTGCGGTGCGAGTTATGACCGCGACCCTGTAGCGCGAGCTACTTTTGGTATCGCTGGCAGCAGTAGTAAAAAAGGGCCAATTTACATTCGTGAGAGTTACTAGGTGGTGTCTTCTGCGCCTTGTTGCCCCCAGCGTGGTTTTACGATTATCGAATTGGTTATCGTGATGGTGGTCATCGGCATATTGGCCGTGTTTGCCTCGTCAAAATTTGCCGACCGGGCAGATTTTCAGGCGCGGGGGTTTCAGGATGAAACGCGCACCCTGTTACGCTACGCCCAGAAATCAGCTGTTGCTCAGCGGCGTACTGTTTGTGTCACCTTGAATGCAACCGGTGCGGTGATGACGATTGATACCAATACGCCGGGCGATGGCACTTGTGACGCTGCGCTGACCCTGCCATCGCCAGCGCAGGGTGGTACCGGCTTGGCGCCTTCGGTGGTTAATTTCAATTTTCGTCCATTGGGTGATACCGATCAGGCGGCAAATATCACGGCAGTGATATCAGGGGTGACGATTACTGTTGATGCGAGGACTGGCTATGTGCGTTGATCGCTTGGCTACACGGCGTCAGCAATCTGGTCTGACCCTGATTGAATTGATTATTTTTATTGTGATCGTAACGACTGCGGTGGCCGGGATTCTTACTGTGATGAATGTTACGGTGAAGTCGAGTGCTGACCCGATGATACGCAAGCAGGCCTTGGCGATTGCTGAAGCTGTTATGGACGAGGTTTTGGCGCGTGATTTTGCCAACCCGACCGGGGGTTTTACCGAGTCAAGTGCGACCTGTGCCAATCGTGCGCTCTATGATGATGTCAGTGATTACCATTGCTTTAATGCAGCTTCGACCAATCGGATTGATGGCAACGAAACTTTAGGCTCTACAAGTATTGCCAATCTTTCAGCTTATGCGGCCAGCGTCGATGTTGATACTACGACCGCAGCGCTTGGGTTGACGGCGGGGACTGAGGTTAAAACTGTGACGGTGGTGGTGACGGGGAATAATGAGTCAATTACCCTCAGGGGTTATCGGACGAATTATTGATCATGCTCGCCAAGCTTAAATTTCAAACTGGTTTTACCCTGATCGAGTCGGTCATGGTGATTGTGATTACCGGCATTCTGGCTGGTATGGTCGCGGTATTCATCAAAGCGCCGGTAGATAGTTACTTTGATATGGCCCGCCGGGCTGAGCTGACCGATATTGCCGATACCGCAACCCGGCGTATCGCGCGTGATCTCCGCTTGGCGCTGCCGAATAGTGTGCGGCCTTCAACATCCGGCGACGACCATTGCATCGAATTCATCCCAACCAAGGCAGGTGGGCGCTACCGGGCAAATCAGACCAGCACCTCGACTGGCGATATCCTTGATTTTTCGGCAATAGATGCAAGTTTTGACATGCTGGGCCTGAATGCGACCATGCCGGCCTCCAGTCAGATCGTGCCGAACGACGTGGTGGTGATTTATAACGATGGTTTTGGTGGCGATGCCTATGCCGGAACCAATGGCGTTAAGGTTGCTTCGCTGGGGGCTGGAGATACTGCAGGAACGAACAAGATTAATCTGGTGGCAGCAGGTGTTGGTTCGCCATTTAATGGCAAGGCTTTCCCCACCGCTTCACCGACCAATCGTTTTCAGGTGATTTCCAAGGATGAGCATGTGG
>CAYRBE010000144.1:0-6184 GCA_964422345.1 uncultured Dechloromonas sp. | reverse complement strand
GCGGTGATGGCGCAGGCTGGCGAGGCAGATATTTTCATTGGTGTGGCAGCCGTCGCAGATTATCGTGTCGCCAATGCCGCCGAGCACAAGCTTAAGAAGGATACGGGCGGGATTCCGCCGATTGAGCTGATTGAAAATCCCGACATTCTGGCTGAAGTCGCGGCGCTGCCGAATGGCCCGTTCTGTGTCGGTTTTGCCGCCGAGAGCCAGAATTTAGAAGCCTATGCGCAAGCCAAGCGACGCAAGAAAAATATTCCGCTGATTGCCGGTAACCTGATTCAGGATGGTTTTGGCGGTGACGACAATCGTTTGGTGTTGTTTGATGATGCCGGGTCACACCCGCTCGCACCTGCGCCAAAATCGGTTTTGGCCCGCCAGTTGATCGCCCATATTGCAACTCTGATAGGAAAGAACTGATGCATACCATAGACGTCAAAATTCTCGATAATCGTCTGCGCGACAGCCCTCCGCACTATGCCACGCCGGGCTCGGCCGGGCTTGATTTGCGTGCCTGTATCGAGGCGCCGATTCATCTGGCGCCGGGGCAGACAACATTGGTGCCAACCGGTATAGCGATTCATCTGGCCGATCCGAGCTTGGCCGCAATGATTCTGCCCCGTTCGGGCTTGGGTCATAAACACGGCATCGTGCTGGGAAACCTGGTGGGCTTGATTGACTCTGACTACCAAGGTGAATTGATGGTGTCGGTCTGGAATCGTGGTCACGAATCCTTTACGCTCAATGCGCTGGATCGTATTGCCCAGTTGGTAATCGTCCCTGTGTTGCAGGTCGGTTTCAACGTGGTTGATGAGTTTGATGCCAGCAAGCGTGGCGAAGGTGGCTTCGGAAGTACCGGTAAGGCTTGATACAAGTGCTTTCAGGCGGCTCGCAAGATGGCTTGCGAGCGCCTTTGTTTAAAACAACTCAATATCCCCATCGTTGTTGCCCAGCACGTTTTTCGTTGCGCCCACAGACTTGAGCGCATCGCTATTAACGTGTGAATTGACCAGCAACTGAACCAGCTTTTGACTACGGTTCTGGAAGCGTTGCAGCCCATTAACCTCTGATTGGTCATCATGCAGGCTCAGGAAAGCGTGCATGTATTCACCAACGTTGACGGTGCGTTGGCTGATTCGCGAAATCAATTGAGTCACGATGTCCTCAAATTGCATGGCCATCACACCCTCCTGGGTCAGGTTGGCCATTTTTTCTGTGACAGCTGTGATGTTTTTGGAGTGCAGGCGGGCCTTGCCTGTCATGTCAATGAGTTCCAGCCCCATTTCTTGCAGCGTACTTTGCGATTTTTCGGCAATGCTCATGTCGATATTTGCGGCATCTGCCACGCGTACACCGACTTCCTGTAGTGAGTTGAGAATGTCAGCCAGACCTTTGCGGATATCGATATTGAATTCGCCGGTGCGGGCAGCAAGGTTACGCACTTCGTCAGCCACCACCGCAAAGCCACGGCCGGCTTCACCGGCGCGAGCGGCTTCAATCGCCGCATTCAGCGCCAGCAGGTCGGTTTGTTTGGTAATGCCGGAGATGTCGTTCAGCGTGGTGTTGATATGCGAAACCTGAGTTTGCATCTGGACAAAACTGTCTGCCACGCCTTTACTGGTTGTTTGTAATTGACTCATTTTGCTGACGAATTCAGCGATCAGCGAGTTTGTTTCGTCAAAAAAGCGCTGCAGACCGGTTTGTTCGCGGTGGGCCGTTTCATCTGAACCGGTCATTTGCAGCATTTCATCAATCAATGAGCGGAGAATCTGGCGTTGGTCGGATGATTGCGACTCAAGCCCGGTCAGGCTGCCGGATAGCTTATTCACTGATGCCCGGATGATTTCCTGCGCTTCGAGCATGTCGTTTTCGAGCGAGGTGAATTGCAGTTCAGCGTGCGCCATCGCTTCGTTGGAGAGTACATGGTATTCCGCCATGACATTGTTGAGTTCAGTCAGATGGGCCTGTTGGCGACTTTTCCAACTGTTGCGCTCGCCCATGCCGGCGAGTACCGAAGCGCCCAGCAGGCCAGCGATAATCAAAAAGGAATAACCAGGTAGCGGGCTAACCGCGATCGACCAGATACCCATACCGGCACTTGCTGCAACGGAGAGCCAAATTAGCAGGTCGTCAATTCTTTTCATTATTAGCTTGTCTGGTATTGATATCGCGTCATTGTACGGGTCATGGGCAGGGCTGTGTCAATTTCACAGCTGCTTTAGGGTTCAGGCAGCAGGTAATGATTTAGTAAAGCGAATTTCTTGAGGGTAGGGGAAAAAGTCTTCGACGTGGCCATCGCGGATTTTTTGCTGGGCATCCTGCCAGAATGGTGCGGCCAGCAAGTCACGGTGATGTTTCATAAAGATTTTCCGCAGCATCGGCGAGGCAAGCAGGAAGGTGCTGAACTCCTCCGGGAAAACATCATTTTTGGCAACCGGGTACCACACCTCACCGGACATCTCTGTTTCAAAATCGGGGGCAGGTGGGATTTTTCGGAAATTGCAGTCCGTCATGTATTCGATTTCGTCGTAATCATAAAAAACGACGCGGCCGTAGCGGGTGACGCCAAAGTTTTTCCATAGCATGTCGCCGGGGAAAATATTTGCTTGGGCGAGTTCTCGAATGGCGCTGCCGTACTCCTTGATGGCGTGTTCGATGCCTTCAATGTTGTTACTACGCTCCATCCGGTTGAGGTGGATATTGAGCGGTTCCATCCGACGTTCAATATAAAGGTGCTTGATGATCAGCGAGTCGCCCTTTATTTCAAAACAGCTGGGTGCCAACTGCTGAAGTTCTTCCATGACTTCGTCGTCAAAGCGGTTCAAGGGAAAGGCGGCGTTGGAAAATTCGAGTGTGTCAGCCATTCGGCCAACGCGGTCTACTTGTTTGACCAGCATAAATTTGCGCTTCACCGTCGCGCGGTCCATGTTTTTTGAAGTGCCGAACACATCTTTGATGATTTTAAAGACGTAAGGGTAGGAGGGCAGGGTAAAAACCAGCATGACAAGGCCACGAATGCCGGGGGCGATGATGAATTTGTCGGCAGAGTGATGCAAGTGATAAATGAAATCGCGGAAAAACATGGTTTTTCCCTGCTTGCCGAGGCCAAGCATGATGTAAAGCTCTGAACGTGGCTTGTTCGGAAGAATGGAGCGCAAAAACTGGACGGTGCCGGAGGGTACTTCCATATCGACCATAAAGTAGGCACGGGAGAGCGAGAACAGTAGGCCGATGCGCCATGCGTCGAGCAGAATTGTGTCTATATAAAGCTGGCCGTTTTCGTCATGCAGCACCGGAATGGCAAATGGATATTCAGCTGCGCCGTTGATCGCCTTGCCGATAATGTAAGCCGCTTTGTTTCGATAGAAGGCCGAACCCAGCACCTGAATCTGGAAGTTCACATCGCGTTGGGGCATTTCCTTAAGGTAGCGGCGCACTGCGTGATACACATGATTGACGTCCTGATCCAGATTGGCAAAAGGGCGTTGCCATTGAAAGTCGCTGATGATTTGCCGGATGGCACCGCGTAATCCGTCATCCATCGCGTAATAGCTGCGGTAGGTTGGATCAAGCTCAGCTTCAATGTTCTCGGTCGAGACGGTGGGGCGAACAAAGATGAAGTCGTTACGGAAGTAATCCCGGTGAAGAATTCGGGTCGTCACCGAATTAAAAAAAGTTTCGGCCAGTTCAGGTTGCTTGTGATTGAGCAGCAGACCGATGTAAAGCAGCTTGACCTGTTGCCACGTGTTGTCATCAAGGTTTTCGGCATCAAATTCGTGGCGCAGTCGTTCGATGCATTCATTAACCCGGTCATCGTAGAAACGGATGCGTTCTTTTACGGCTTGATGTACACCCGGCCAGTCGGCCTTTTCAAAACGGATTTTGGCTTCCAGGCTGGTTTCGCGAAACAGCTTGTAGTGTTTGTTGAAACCTTGGATCAGGGCGAGTGCGATGTGGTGAGCGCCTGCGCCGTAGAGGCCGACTGAAATTTTCATAATGGCGCTTTCATGCCAAAGAAAAACTTGATTTTAGCATTGCAGGATTCTTTGCCCAGAACTGGTCGCAGCACGCTATTTCACGCATAATTCAGACGTACTCTGTCTCGACAGAAACCGACACAATCGGTTATCAGAATAACTCATGGAGTGGATATGACATCTCACATCAAAGTCCCGCAAGCAGGTCAGAAAATTGTTCCCGGTCAGCCTATTCCCAATAATCCGATTATTCCCTTTATCGAAGGTGACGGCATTGGCATCGACATCACGCCGGTGATGATCAAGGTGATTGATGCTGCGGTTGAAAAAGCCTACAGCGGCGCTAAGAAAATTCACTGGATGGAAGTGTATGCCGGTGAAAAATCGACCCGTTTGTATGGCCCGGACGAGTGGTTTCCCAAGGAAACCTTTGATGCGCTGAAAGAGTATTCAGTATCAATTAAAGGGCCGATGACAACGCCGGTGGGGGGCGGTATCCGCTCGCTTAATGTTGCTCTGCGTCAGGAGCTTGACCTATACCAGTGCGTTCGTCCGGTGCAATATTTCAAGGGTGTACCATCGCCTTTGAAGCACCCTGAGCTGACCAATATGGTGATCTTTCGCGAGAATACTGAAGATATCTACGCCGGTGTCGAGTGGGCTGCTGATAGCGAGGCCTGCAAGAAGGTGATTAAGTTTCTGCAGGACGAAATGGGCGTCAAGAAAATCCGTTTTCCGGAGTCTTCCGGGATTGGTATCAAGCCTATTTCAATTGAAGGCACCACCCGTCTGGTGCGGGCGGCGCTTAAATATGTGATCGCCAATGACCGCAAGTCGCTGACCATAGTGCATAAGGGCAATATCATGAAGTTCACGGAAGGTCTGTTCCGTGATGTCGCTTACAAGGTGGCTAAAGAGGAGTTTGGCGCTGAGTTGATCGATGGTGGCCCGTGGTGCCATTTCACCAACCCGAATACCGGCCGCGAAGTGACCGTTAAAGATTCCATCGCCGATGCTTTCCTGCAGCAGATACTGCTCCGTCCGGCTGAGTACGACACCATTGTGACGACCAATTTGAATGGCGATTACATTTCTGATGCGCTGGCAGCGCAGGTGGGGGGTATCGGTATTGCGCCGGGCGCCAATATTTCTGACCAGTACGCCTGTTTTGAAGCGACGCATGGCACCGCGCCAAAATATGCCGGCCTAGATAAGGTAAATCCAGGTTCGCTGATTCTTTCGGCTGAAATGATGTTGCGTCATCTTGGCTGGGTTGAGGCAGCTAATCTGGTGATCAAGTCCATGGAGGCGGCGATTGGTGATAAGCAGGTAACTTATGACTTTGCCCGTTTGATGGAAGGGGCTGATGAGTTGTCCTGTTCCGATTTTGGTGATGCCATGATCGCCCGGATGTAATGCTGGTCCTAAAGCCCCGACAAAAGGGGCTTTGGTTTTTAATGCTTCGATAATAACGATCCATCATTAGCGCGAGGAATTGCGATGCTTTCAGATAGCGACACTCATTCAAATACCGAAGGTTTGCCCATGAAACGGGTATTGGTGGTTGATGACGACCGGTTTTTCCGGATGCTGCTTGAGAGCACGTTGAGTAAGCAGTTTGAGGTTACTTTAGCGGCCTCAGGCGAAGAAGCCTTGGCCTTGTGTGCGACATCTCTGCCTGATCTGGTCGTGATGGATATCGAGATGGGCGGCATGAATGGTTTTGAAGCCTGTCGAAAAATTCGTGAAACCAGCACTGTTCCCGTTATTTTTGCGACCAGCCATAACTCGCTCGATTTTCAGCTGGATGCTTTTGATGCTGGGGCCAGCGACATCATCGGCAAGCCTGTTTCTCAGCCTTTGCTTTTGCGTAAGGCAGCGTTGGCGATAGAGATGCACTCAGAGGCGCAGCGTCTGCAGGAAGAAAAGCAGAACCTGCAAAACATGGCCATGGGTTTTCTTTCTACGGTCGGTGAGAATGGTGTTTTAATGAATTTCATCCGCTCCAGTATTGACTGTCGGAGTTATGAGCAGCTTGCAGAGAAGCTGGTTGAGGCAACGCGGGATCTGGGGCTGCACTCTTTTGGTGTGATTCGCCATAGTGGCGGTAGCGTTGGTTTTCGTAGTGATGGCGAGGCGACCAGTCTGGAAGCCGATATCCTGGGTAAATTGTCCTCAATGGGGCGGCTTTTCCAGTTTAAGAAACAACT
>CAYRBE010000143.1:0-6273 GCA_964422345.1 uncultured Dechloromonas sp. | reverse complement strand
GCGGCGATTTGCTGTTCGCGAGTGCTCATTGTGTATTCCTCAAGAGTTTGTTTAGGGTTTAAAACTTTCCGTTCTGATTGTTTGCAACCAGACGATGGGGGAAATTATAAAGTGTTTCTTGTCGCCCAGCAACAGTCTTATATAAGACATAAGACATTAAAATAAACATGAAAATCATTGTGTTACAAATGCAATTTCACAATGTGAAATTGCAATCGTGTTTGTGAAACGAGATTTCAGGTTTTTTTTGTTTGCGGGGTCGCAAGGATACCAAACAGTCTTCGTCTTTTTCGGTTGACGCTGTCGATGAAGACGTATTGAATCTAAAAAATTCAATTCTCAGGTGCTGATATGGAACTCTTGCGACAGCTTTACGATTGGAATGAGCGCACGTTCTGGAACTCGCTTACCAAGAAACTGATGAGTTTCCTCTTGCTCTTCATGATTGACGTGGTTTACCTCGCGGTCTACATGCATCAAAAAACAGTGGTGGCTCAAGAGTTGGCGCAAGGTGGTGTCAGTCCTGAAATTCTCGCGCGAATTTCTTCAAGTATGGAATACGGTTTGTCTCTAATGATAGGGATGACTGTGTTGGCGCTGATCTGGAATGTCCTTCAGATTGTCTATATTCGTTACCTGATACTTCGGCCGGTTAGATTGATCTCGACCATATTCGATGAAATTGGCCGAGGTGAAGGCGATTTCTCGCGCAACTTGCCCACCATTTCGCATGATGAGCTGCGAACCTTGGCTGAGTCGTATAACCGCTTCGCCGACAAGATGCGTGAAATTATCAATGAAGTCCGCAAAATGAGCGTCAACATTGCGCGCGAGGCGGTGATGGTCAGAAAGACTGTTGCTTCAACGGCGCTGAAGGCGGGGCAGCAGGGAGAAATCGCCAGTGCTGTTTTTGGTGCGAGTAGTGAGGCGATTCAGGCGATTCACGAGGTTTCAAATTCTGCGGAGTTGATTTCTCAATCAACTGAGTCAAATCTCGAAACAGCGCGCGCTTCTTTGAGCGAAATGTTCGATATTGTGACCAAGGTGCAGACGGTTAGTGAAAAATTATCCATGTTTAACGATACCGTGGGTAACTTGGCCGAGCGTTCGAACAGCATCAGGAAAATTGCCAGCTTGATCAAAGATATTGCCGATCAGACCAACCTGCTGGCATTGAATGCCGCGATTGAGGCGGCCCGTGCGGGTGAAATGGGGCGGGGTTTTGCCGTGGTGGCAGACGAGGTGCGTAAGTTGGCTGAACGGGTCAATCTTGCCACGCAGGAGATCAATGAAAATATCGGTGGCATGATCAGTCTGGTGCGTGATACCCAAAGCGAGAATGAGGTGATTAACGCCGACATCCAGCAGACGCGTCAGGTTGTTGAGCGCTCCTCGACTGAGTTTAGTCGGATGGTGACTGATTTTGAACGAACGGGTGATCAGTTGAACCAGATCGCATCTGCCATGGAACAATTGACTGCAACCAATGGCCAGGTTCATGAGGCAGTAACTCAGGTGCATGCCTTGTCTAATGATGTTTCAGGCAGCATGCAGTCTTCTGAAAAGTCGACCCATTTGCTAAGCAAGGCAACCGAGAGTGTTCAGGAGTTAGTCTCACGTTTCAAAATTGGGCGTGGGGCTTTTGACTTTAATGTTGATCAGGCGCGGAAAACATTGCACGTACTGGAAGATGCGCTTTCAGCCATGGGCAAGCGGGGGGTTGATATTTGGGATCAGAACTATCGCCCGATGCCGCAAACAAATCCGCAGAAATATGATGTCAGCTATTCCCGTAACTTTGAATCTGAGATTCAGCAGTTAACTGAGCAGGCGCTGGTTGGTATGCAAGGTGGGGTCTATTTCCTGTTGATTGATAACAAGGGTTACAGCGCTATTCACAACCTCAAGTTTTCCAAGCCTTTGACCGGAAATTATGAAAATGATCTGGTCGGTAACCGGACGCGCCGGATTTGGGATGATCCGACCGGGCAGCGGGCCGCCAAAAACACCCAGCCACTATTGCTGCAAACCTATGCTCGGGATACCGGTGAAGTTCTGTCGGAGATCAATCTGCCGATCATGGTCGATGGCCGGCATTGGGGGAATATTCGCGTTGGTTGCGATAGCAACGTTTTGCTTGAAAGCTGAATAACTAAGGGAGCCGCGGCTCCCTTAGTTTTTTAGATTAGCGGCTTGGCTGAAACCAGGACGCCGTCTTCATCTGCATAGATATATTCGCCGGGGTTGAAAGTGACGCCGCCGAAGCTGACCGCGATATCGCGATCGCCCGCACCTTTTTTGATACTTTTCTGGGGGTGGGTGTTGAGCGCGCGAACACCGATGTCGATACCGTTGATGTCGCCAGAGTCGCGAATGCAGCCATACACAACTGCACCCTCCCAACCATTTTTCTTGGCCAGAATGGCAAGCTGATCGCCCACCAGCGCGCAGCGCAGCGAGCCGCCACCATCAATGACCAATACCTTGCCCTGACCATTTTCAGCAAAGGCTTCACGGACCAATGAGTTATCTTCAAATATCTTGAGGGTGACAATCTGGCCAGAAAATGTGTTGCGGCCGCCGTAGCGTTGAAACATCGGGGCGACAATACGCAGAGATTTGCCGATTTCGGCTTCGTTGTCGTCACAGAGATCTGGGGTTTTGAAAGTCATAGTGGGCTCCCTGGCAGAAAAAAAGCCATGCTGAGCATGGCTTGATGGAATAGGTAAGCGAAGTTTAAACGACTGCTTCGACTTTTTCTTCCTCAAAATTGAGTTTGATTTTTCCTTCTTTATCGAGGTCCACCGTGACATGCCCGCCATTGGCCAGTTTGCCGAAGAGTAATTCATCCGCCAGTGCAGAGCGAATGGTGTCCTGAATCAGGCGTGCCATTGGTCGCGCACCCATGAGCGGGTCAAAGCCTTTCTCAGCCAGCATGTCTTTTACTGCATCACTGAAATGGGCTTCCACTTTTTTCTCGTGGAGTTGTTCTTCCAGTTGAATCAGGAATTTGTCGACCACGCGCAGGATGATCTCCTTGTCGAGTGGCGCAAAGGAAATAGTGGCATCCAGACGATTGCGGAATTCAGGTGTGAATAGCCGTTTGATCTCGACCATTTCATCACCAGCGTGCTTGACGTTGGTAAAGCCCATGCTCGATTTTTGCAGGTCAGCAGCGCCGGCATTGGTGGTCATGATGATGACCACATTGCGGAAATCGGCTTTGCGGCCATTGTTGTCGGTTAGCGTGCCGTGATCCATCACTTGCAGCAGAATGTTGAAAATATCCGGGTGCGCTTTCTCGATTTCGTCGAGCAGCAATACAGAGTACGGTTTCTTTGTGACCGCCTCGGTCAGCAAGCCTCCTTGGTCGAAACCTACGTAACCCGGTGGCGCGCCTATCAAGCGCGAAACCGCATGGCGTTCCATGTATTCGGACATGTCGAAGCGAATCAGTTCGATGCCCAGGCAGTAAGCCAGTTGTTTTGCAACCTCTGTCTTGCCAACGCCCGTTGGGCCGCTGAACAGGAAAGAACCGATCGGCTTGCTTGGGTTGCCAAGGCCGGAACGGGCCATCTTGATTGCCTTGGTGAGCGCATCGATCGATTTCTCTTGACCAAAAACGACTGCTTTTAGATCACGATCCAGATTCTTGAGCGCGCTACGGTCATCAAGTGATACGTGCTGGGATGGAATGCGCGCAATTTTGGCGACGATTTCTTCGATATCGGTCTTGTTGATGACTTTTTTCTGTTTTGACTTAGGCAGAATGCGTTGGGCTGCACCCGCTTCATCAATCACATCAATTGCCTTGTCTGGCAGGTGGCGGTCGGTGATGTAGCGAGCCGAAAGTTCCGCAGCCGAGGAAATCGCAGTCGCTGAATATTTAATGCCGTGATGTGCCTCAAAACGGGTTTTCAAGCCTTTGAGGATTTCAACGGTTTCTGCGACCGATGGCTCATTCACGTCGATTTTCTGGAAGCGGCGTGACAGCGCGCTATCTTTCTCGAAAATTCCCCGAAACTCAGTGTAGGTCGTGGCGCCAATGCAGCGCAACTGGCCGGAAGAGAGGGCCGGTTTGAGCAGGTTAGAGGCATCCAGTGTCCCACCGGAGGCTGAGCCAGCACCGATCAAAGTGTGAATTTCATCAATAAACAGAATGGCATTTGGGTTGTCGCTCAACTGCTTGATGACACCCTTTAGGCGTTGTTCAAAATCCCCCCGGTATTTTGTGCCGGCGAGTAGCGCACCCATGTCGAGTGAGTAGACGTTCGCTTTCGCAAGAATATCCGGGATGTCACCTTCGACAACGCGTCTTGCCAGTCCCTCGGCAATTGCAGTTTTTCCAACGCCGGCTTCACCGACCAGTAGCGGATTATTTTTGCGGCGGCGGCAAAGCGTCTGGATGACCCGCTCCAACTCTTTTTCCCGTCCAATCAGTGGGTCGATCTTGCCCTGCGATGCGAGTGCATTGAGGTTGATTGTGTATTGCTCCAGCGGGCCGGCTTGCTCTTTTTCGGCTTCTGTATCTGTTGATTCGCCTTCCGAAGGTGCTTTGGCTTGCGGCACCTTGCTAATGCCGTGGGCAATGAAATTTACGACGTCTAGCCGGGTGATCCCTTGTTTTTGCAGGAAATAAACTGCGTGTGAGTCTTTCTCGCCGTAGATTGCAACGAGGACATTGGCCCCATTCACTTCCTTTTTGCCAGATGACTGGACATGCAGGATTGCCCGTTGGATCACGCGCTGAAAGCCAAGCGTTGGTTGCGTGTCGATGTCATCCTCACCCGCCACCGTGGGGGTGTGCTCATTGATGAAGTTACCTAGCTCCTTGCGCAGCGTGTCGGGCTTTGCACCACAGGCGCGTAGCGCATCAGCAGCCGATGGATTATCGATCAGCGAGAGTAGTAAATGTTCGACTGTGATGTATTCGTGGCGTTTTTGGCGCGCCTCGACAAAAGCCATATGCAAGCTGACTTCAAGTTCCTGGGCAATCATCAGTTTTCCTCCATGACACAAGCAAGCGGATGTTGATGTTGGCGGGCAAACGCGCTGACCTGCTCAACCTTGGTGGCCGCGATGTCACGGGGGAAAACCCCGCAGGCACCACGACCTTCATTGTGTACTTTGAGCATGACTCGTGTTGCTTGTTCAGTATCCAGAGAAAAAAACTGCTGCAGAACGGTGATTACGAAATCCATCGGGGTGTAATCGTCATTCAACAACAGTACCTTGTACATCTTTGGTGGTCCGAGCTTCGCGCCAATTGCCGAAAGCTGTCCGTGTTCATAAATCTTTGTAGCCATGCGTTCGATTCTATACAGTCCAATTCAATCTGCAATAAAAAATGTTGGGGCGCGACGGGATAAATTCCAGTCATCAAAGAGGAAAATTTTTTAGGAAAATTGCTGCGCCGCCGCATTGAAACTTGTTGACGTCATTATTTAACCGGCGTAGAACGCAATTGTGTTTAGGTTAAAAGCCATTGTTGGCGGGCTTAAACAGGGAATCGGGGAAACCCGAAAAATCGTTTTTTTTGTATGAAAGTAGCAAAAATGGCAACTGGTACTGTCAAGTGGTTCAATGATTCTAAGGGTTTTGGTTTTATCACTCCTGATGATGGCAGCGAAGATTTGTTCGCGCATTTCTCCGCCATCAACATGAATGGTTTTAAGACTCTGAAAGAAGGTGAGAAAGTCTCCTTCGAAGTCGTGCAAGGCCCAAAGGGTAAGCAGGCTTCCAACATCCAGAGCGCCTAAGCTAAGGATTGTTGCAAATTAAAAGCCCGCCTGATTCAGGCGGGCTTTTTTGCGCCTATAAAAAATGGGCGTTAGGCGACAGTAACTTCGTCTTTGCGGGTGTCGCCGGCATTGTCCTGCCAGTTTACAGTCAGCTTGTCTCCCGGCTTGATCCCAGTTGCTTTAAAGGCAAAGAGCGGATTCTTAGAGATTGACGTATTAAGCTGCCCGTTGATGAGCGGGGCGCCATTATGGCTGACTGAAAATGTCTGGATGTAGTGCGCGGGTATGGTCTGCCCTTTTTCATCCTTGCGCTGCCCTGTTTCCATAGGGTGTTGCATGAGTATCCGGATATCAGTGAATTGTTCCTGAATCTGGGCGCGGATTTTGATTTGAGCTGCTGCCATCATTAACCTCCACAACCGCCAAGTGTCACTTTTATTTCCTTGAAAGCGACATGGGTTTTTCCATCTTGAGCTTTGGCAATGGCTCGTATGCGGGTTGATTCGCCGAGTTTGACCTGTATTCGGGTATA
>CAYRBE010000142.1:0-6295 GCA_964422345.1 uncultured Dechloromonas sp. | reverse complement strand
GGCCTTCTTCATGCAGCAAATGCTCTTTGCGCTGCTGATAATCAGCAAAGCTACCAGGGAAGCTTGTCAGCTTGCCACGATCCAGCTCAACAATCCGGGTGCACACCCGCTCTAGGAAAGAACGGTCGTGAGTGATAAAAAGGAGCGTGACATTGGTTTCAATCAGCAGGTTTTCGAGCCATTCGATCGTCGCAATATCAAGGTGGTTAGTCGGCTCATCGAGCAACAGTACCTCGGGCGTCACCGCCAAAGCCTGCGCCAGTGCCAGACGCTTTTTCTGGCCGCCTGACAAGGTGCCTACCGTTGCATCTGGGTCGAGTTCAAAACGTTCGATTACCTGCTCGGCCTGCGCTTCATAGGCCCATGCCCCCTGGGTATCAAGCTCATGCTGGAGAACTTCCATCTGCGCCATCAAGGCTTCAAGGTCAGCATCCGGCATCCCCATCTGGTGGGTCACCTCATGATAATCGGCCAGCAACTTGGAGGTTTCGCCCATCCCTGAAACCACGGTCTGAAAGACGGTCGAGGTCAGATCAAAATCAGGCTCCTGCGGCACATAGCCAACACGGATACCCGGCTGCACCCAGACCTCACCATCGTCAATTTTCCCCCGCCCGGAACCCGCAGCCAGTGCAGCAAGGAGTGATGACTTTCCAGTACCATTGCGCCCGATCAACGCGACGCGCTCGGCTGGATCGAGCATGAAATCAGTGTGATCAAGAAGCGGCACATGGCCGTAAGCAAGGCAGGCGTTGCTGAGTTTTATATAGGGCATTTGGCTAAATAAAAGCGGCGCCCCAAAAGGCGCCGCGTTAGAAGGAATGCAATTTTAGCGCGTCAGGCTCGACTCAGGTGGTAAAGCGCCCCAATTGAGACTGCAACTCACCGGACAAACGCTGCAGGTTTTTCGCCCGCTCGGTATTCTTAACCGCCCGGGAGCTGCTGCCTTCAGCTGCCGTAGCAATGCTTTCGACCAGCCGGGCAATTTCCTGACTGGCTGCACTTTGCTCTCGCGTGCTGTCGGCAATGCCGCTAACCACTTCAACCGTTTCTTGCGCATGACGATCAATCGCCTCTAGCGACTCTCCGGCATGGCGGGCCAAATCGACGCTTTCCGTCATGTTCGTACTGACCGTTTGCATGCGCTGCACCGCACCCGCCGTTTCCTGCAAAATTGCATTCACGGTAGTAGAAATTTCCTGAGTCGACATCGCAGTACGCTCAGCAAGTTTTCTCACCTCGTCGGCAACCACCGCAAAGCCGCGGCCCTGCTCACCCGCACGCGCAGCCTCGATTGCTGCGTTCAGCGCCAGCAAATTGGTCTGATCGGCGATTTCACGAATCACCCCAACCACACTGGAAATCTGCTTTGAACGCTCACCGAGCATGCCAATTAAAGTCGCTGACTCATTGATATCAACCGCCACCCGCTCCAATTCGCTCATCGTTTTCTGAACTACATCCCGCCCTGTCCCGGTGACCACTTTAGCTTCAGCAGAAATATCAGCCGCGTGATTAGCATTGTCAGCCACATGCGTGATGCTCACCGACAACTCTTCAACAGAGGCAGCAATACCGGAGGCCGACGCCGATGCCTGCACTGAGCCCTCCATTGCTGACTGGGCTGCGCCCTCCAACTCGGTAGCGGCGGTGCTGACCTGAGACGAGGTACTGGAAACGCCCTTGACCAGACTCCGCACACTTTCTGCCATCTGGTTGAAAGCGTGCCCGATCACATGCACCTCATTTTTACTTGCCACATCAGCCTCGGGCACGGAAGCCCGCAAGTCCCCGCCACTTAATTTAGACACCTCTCTGACCAGAGAACCCAAACCACGCAAACGACTGCTCACCAACAGGTAAATAATTACAATCAATACTAGCGCTGAAACAATACTCACCAGAATGACCAGATTACGCAGGGCGCGGCTCTCTTCAAGGTACTCATCGAGCCAGCTCCCCGTTGCGACAGTCCATCCCCAGGCGCTTGACGTTGCGGCACAAACCAGCTTTTCCCTCTCGCTGCCATTTTGATCTGACATCTGGTATCTAAATATTCCAGCTTTACGCGCAATCACATCCGTCACAGCCAGCTTGGCGGCATTCGGCATGTCGACATCAAGAATGCCTTTGCCCTCAAACTTTGGATGCAGGACAAACTCGCCAACACCCTTCTCATCGGTTGGGCGAACGATATAAACGTAACCTGTTTTACCGGCCACAATGCTGCCAAATTGCGCCCGTATCCGCTTGAGATCGCCCTCCAGATTAATCCGGACCGAGTACCCACCCCAAGCCTTGCCATCGGGCCCTTTAAACATTTTGACGGTACTAAAATTGTATTTGCCGCCACGAATCGCCAAGCCTTGATAATCATTGCCGCTCAGCAAAGCTTTTGCTACCGGATCACCATCGGCAATCGGGACGCCATTCATCGACTTGCCATCCTTGTCTTTTAACAAGGTAGCCAAACGATAAACTTTGTTGTCTTTGATATAGAGGAAAGCCGCCTCATCTCCGGTCAAATCCCTAAACGACTTTAAAATTCGCTCATTGCCATTGAGGACCTCACCGCCAAGCTTGACCATAGGCAGGTCAACCTCGCCAGCTTTTGCCGTGCCCTGAACCACTTCAGGCTGACCACCGACGAATTTGAGAAAAAACTGGGACTGCGTATCACCACGCACCTTCACCGCCTCAAATAGCGAATCAAGCGTCCCGGCCATCAATTTGGCCTCTCGCTCAAGATTAGCCTCAGCCACCGCAAGCGCTGCGCTATCCGCCTTGCGCTGAACGATCAAGGTCATTACCGAAAAGACCAAAATCAAAGCGGCTACAGTGGCAATGATCAATTGCTGCGCGATTGGGCGACGCTGAAATCCGGAAGCCATGATCCATCCCCTTGGTTCTTATATTAGATTACGCCAATCTATCACAACGCTAGCTCACACCGGTACAATGCGCGCCTAGCGTTTGGTAGTTTATCTTGAGCACTTAAAATACCGGCCTCGTCTCCGTAGTAAAATGGATATTACGGACCCCTCCTAAGGGTCAGTTGCAGGTTCGATTCCTGCCGGGGACACCACCCATGAACGAAAAGCAGGCCATCTAGTTCATGCAAGCTCCCCGTCACAAGCGCGTAAACGAAATAGGGCAGGCTGTAGGTATTTTTCAACACGTCTAACATCGGGATGATCCTCATGGATGCCTCAAAGTTTGCCGCCTGGAAATACAAGCACGAAGGAAAGGGATTTCGCAGTCCGAAACAGAAAATTGCTGCCCTGAGTCTTTTCGTCGCCGCAATCCTTGTGTACTACGGCTTTCATTTTCTGCCGCTGAGTATTGGACTTTGTGTAATCGCCGCTGTAATCCTTCTATACACAAGCCACAAAATTTTCGTCGGGCCGCGCTACCTGATCTGTGGCAGCAGCATCCTTTATTACAACAATATCGTACGTATGTCGCTTGACGAGGCTTCCGGCAAGCTACTTCTGGTTACAGCCAGCAATCAGAATTTCACTTTGCAACGCGAAGACTTTCCGACCAATGCTCGCAAAGACGAAAAAATAAGAAAAAACAAAGCTGCAAAATTCACCAAGGTGTCGCAAAGCATCATTGGCAAAGTGCAGCGCCTCTCCCCCGACGTTGAGACAAGCGGCATCACCGGCCAGCCTGCCGATTAATTCGACCATGAACGCAAACCCCGCAGCCATGACCGAATTTACCCGGAACATCCACCTGCTCTATGTGCCAACCCTGTTCTGCAACCTGAATTGCAGTTACTGCTATCTCGGCGAGCAAACATCACGCGCCGACCTCAAAACAGATAGTGCACGTGCCACCGCCACCTTGCGCCATACGCTGAATGCACTTGAAGCTGCCGGTGTACTGGCCTTCAATGTCTCGCTGCACGGCGGCGAAGTCACCACCCTGCCCCCGTCAGTCCTCGAAGAATTATTCATCCTCATTCGCCAGCACTACCTCAGGCATTTCGATGCGCTGTCCAGCCTCGGTCACCGCAAATCGACGGCGCATATCAAAACTAACCTCTACAAATTCGCACCACTCTACGATCTGTTTGAGCGCAACAAGGTTTCGATTAGTGCCAGTATTGACCTACCGCTCACCCTGCACGCGCAGCACCGCACCACTCGCGAAGGCAAGGACTGGCTGGAACGTACCCACGACAATTTACGCCTGTTGGCCCGCTATCCCCACGCCAAAAAAATCTCGGCAACGCTTTCAGCCGAGCATCTAGCAGATATTCCTGCACTCATCGCCGACATCTGGTTCATTCACCGTGAAATCGGTTTTGACATGAACCAGATGAACCTGATGTTCGCCTTTCCGTCAGCCCTTAATACTGCCGCCCACGGCGCTCCCTTGACCCCGGCCGACGAAACAGCACAACTGGCGCTTTACCAGGCACTCAATGCGGCCTTTGCCGACAGTGAATTGGAGGAAGGCTTGCGACGTAACTGGTTCGACGAATTCACCCCGAGTTACTGCACCAACGCGGTCAATTGTGGCGAACGTTTCTATCTGTTGCAAAGTGACGGCAATGTCTATTCCTGCGTGCGCGGCCAAGGGCTAGCAGAATTCCACTACGGGAATGTATTTACCGAACCTATCGACACCATCCTCGCCAATGGCGCCCGCCAGATTGCTGCCATCCATCAACAATTCGGCCTCGCCGGTGAGTGCAGCAGCTGCAACCACTTGGCGCAGTGCCATAGTGGTTGCCCGGTAGTAAAACTCCAGCGGCAAAGCAATCGCTCCTACACCTGCCAGCTGCAAAAAGTGCTCTACCACGACTATCCACAACGCTTTCCGGCACTGGCTGGCAAGGAACAGGCCGACTATGCCCGCGCCTACATCACCCGCGCCCACCCCGCTCTCGCCATCGCCGAACCGGCTGCCCCGCCGGAACCTGCAGCACTTGTACTGCCCAGAGATCTGGTTGATGCCAAGAACGGTTTGTGCGCGCTGATCGCCGACGATCCGACGCTCGTCGAACTCTACCGGGCCGATGCCTGGCAACTGGAAATCAACGGAGAATTGCTGGCCCTGGAATCACAGATACTCCGCGCCCGCAGCGATTGCCATACCCTGCTGCCGGGTGATCTGGTACGTATTCACCTGCGCCGGGAGCTACTCACCATCGCCTGCCCTGAGCCCTTGCGCAACACGGTCCACCTGCAAGTGCTGCGCGACACACCGGTGATCTACGGCGACGAGCAACGCAGCAAGCAGGAACACCTGTTCACCTACCAGAGATTCGCTAACTGCCTGGCAGACAGCCCACTCGGTACCGATTGGGCAATGCTTGACCTCACACCGCTGCTCGCCCTGCATGCGCCACTGTTCCAACGCGGGGTACGCAACAACCTGCTGGTATCCACCGGCTACCTGCGTGACTATCATTACCAGAAGCAGAAGGCGAATGCCTTTTACCACGTGCAGGCCATTAACCTGCCGTTCCAGAACTTTGAATTTCACTACATGACGGAAGCTTGATCATGGCCCCCGATGAACTCGCACGCACCGCTTACACAGTCGAATGCTTCCTTAATGCCCTGCGCCTGGACGATGGCAGGGAACGTACCGAAATCGAGGAACGGCTGGTCAAATGGCTAAGCCGCCCGAACAACACGACCGGCTACGTCGTTTTTAGTGACGGCAATATCTTCTGCCATGCGGGGAAGGAAAACAGTCACGTTACCGACACCATTCCCGTTCCCGCCGCAAAAAGACAGCATGCCGTCTGGTGCAATCGCAAAAAACTCTCAGAGATCGATGCCGACAGCTATGCTGGTAGCGGCAAGCTGGTCATGCTCGGCACTGCCGCATTGCTCCTGGCCTTACCCGGCAGTTCAGAGGCCGCTACTGCAAAATCAACGATAGAACTTGGAATCAGTAGCAATAACAACAATAACAATAACAACAACAATAACAACGGCTGAACAGCGAGGTTGGCTACGCGTTATACAAGTAGCTAGCCGGGGTTGATCGCCCCCGGCAGGCAAATATCTCGATTGCCCAAGTCCGATACGATATTCAGTTCAAATCAAATCTCCGGGGACTAAAATACTCGGGCTATTTGACCTTACTTTTCTCCAACCTGCCTCACGCCCCAGCCGAAACACCCCATGCGAAAAAACACCAGCGCCCCGAAGCATTCTGTCGACATCAGCGAAGAGGCGGGCGTACGCCACCTGCATTTCGGCTCAGACTGGATACAGGGCGCCATGCGTATTGCCCGGCCGTGGTCGCTGGAATTGGCCTACACCCGCGA
>CAYRBE010000141.1:0-6372 GCA_964422345.1 uncultured Dechloromonas sp. | reverse complement strand
TCCGGGTGGACCTGCCACCCGAAAACGATCAGACACATTTTTTCTGTTTTTTACGGGTTCACCGTAGCAGTCTGAACCGCTGGTCCTTCACGCGACTCAAGATGGACGTTATGGGCAAAATTTGACTGGATCACCGCCAGCGCAACATAGCCACCGCTGGGTGAGGGTGCGGCTGACATGACCATGCCGCAAGCCTGATCCGGGTTCTCCGGTGAATACAGATGCTCGCCCGCCAGCATGGCCTGGGCCGAATTCACCCGAAACAGATGGCGCTTGACCTTGCCGAGATATTGCGTCCGGGCAACGATTTCCTGGCCGGGGTAGCAACCTTTTTGGAAACTGACGCCGCCAATTTTTTCAAAGTCAGCCATTTGCGGCACAAATTCTTCCTTAGTGGCCAGCGTGACCAGCGGAAAGCCTGCCTGAACATCGAGCCAACGCCAGACTGGAATCCCGGCTGGGCGGGCTTTGACAGTCAGTTTTTGCCACAAGGCCAGCATCACACTTTCTGCTGCCACAACAATGAAGCGATTTGCGTCAAGGCGCAGCACGGTCACATCATTTGCTGCTGCAATAGTCATAACTTCGGCCGGGCAGGGCAGTGCGGCGTCAGCCAGCGCCGCTTCGGATTCCGGCCCTGACAAGCCCAGCATCAAGCGGCTGTCGGTCAGCGAGGCGAGCTTGACCTTTGAGCGCAGCACAAACATCTGCAAACGTTTTTGGGCTGCCTCCTGCAGGTCGGCAGAAATGCTCATCTGGTACGAAGCACCAGAACGCCAGACCAGAAAGCTTGCCTGCATCCGCCCCTTGGCAGTGCACCAGCCAGCGTGTTGCACCTGGCTTTCGGTCAGGTGATTAACGTCATTGGTAAATTGACTGTGCAAAAAAGACTTCGCATCATCACCGTTGGCCTCAATCAAGCCGAGGTGGCAAAGGGGAACAACTATCGTTCCCTGATTCGCTGCAGCTAATTCGCCAGCGCTATCACCAAAATTTACAAGCTCGGCTGATTCGCCGTCGAATACGCCGTTGGCAGATTGCAAAAAACTACGCCAGTTGGGGTTCATGGGGGCTCCGGTTGGGGGTTTGCGATATTATATCGCTCGTTATCAAATGCTCGTTCTACACGGGCAAGACCCGCTTTCAACGATCGAGTTCCCGTGCGCTTCCTGATTAAATTAATTTTCCTCGTTGTATTGGTTATCAGCACCCTTGCCGGCGGCTTCTGGTGGTGGGCCAATCAACCGCTGGCCTTGAGCAATACACCGCTTGATTTTCGTGTAATCAATGGTAGCAGCCTGCGCTCGGCAATTAATCAGATGCGAGAGGCAGGCGTTTCCGTCCAGCCAAGCTTGCTTGAACTACTGGCCAAAATCAATAAAGCCGAAACCGGCATCAAGGCAGGTAGTTACTCAATCAGCCAAGGTATCACGCCTATGGGATTGATCGATAAACTACTTCAGGGCAAGGTGAGCCTTGGACAAACCACCCTGATCGAAGGCTGGACCTTACGTCAGTGGCGAGCAAAACTGGACAACAATCCCGAGTTGATTCATCTCACTCGCGGCTTAAGCGAACAAGAACTCGCCCAACGCCTCGGTCTAGCTACGCCTAGTGTTGAGGGCTGGCTATTCCCCGACACCTATTTGTTCGACAAACAATCAAATGATCTCGATGTTTTAGCCCGTTCAGTTCGTGCAATGCAGAGCAAAATTGAGAGCGAATGGGCTGGCCGCGCGGAGAATCTGCCCTACAAAACCCTCTACGATGCCTTGATCATGGCCTCAATTATTGAAAAAGAAACTGGGCGAGAAGCTGATCGCTCGCTGGTTGCCGCGGTATTTGTCAATCGTCTGCGCCGCGGCATGCTGCTGCAAACTGACCCTAGCGTAATCTATGGTTTGGGTGAGAATTTTGATGGCAACCTGCGTAAGCGGGATTTGCAAATGGATACCCCTTACAATACCTACACTCGGTCCGGGCTGCCGCCAACACCCATTGCCATGCCCGGCCTAAATTCACTACGTGCAGCACTGCATCCGGCCAACTCGGACGCACTTTATTTTGTCGCTAGAGGTGACGGGAGCAGTGAGTTTTCACGCACACTTGACGAACATAATCGTGCAGTTAACAAATACATAAGGGGAAGGAAGTGAAAGGTAAATTCATCACTTTCGAAGGAATCGATGGCGCCGGTAAGAGCAGCCATGTCGAATGGCTTGCTGAATGGTTGCGCGAACGTGGGCTGACAGTCCATTTGACGCGCGAACCGGGCGGCACAGAGCTAGGTGAAAAACTACGGGCTTTGCTGCTCAATGACCCCATGCATCTTGAAACAGAAACCCTGCTGATGTTTGCCGCTCGCCGTGAACATCTGGCCCGGGTCATTGAACCCGCGCTGGCCAAAGGCGAATGGGTCGTATGCGACCGTTTTAGTGATGCCACCTACGCCTACCAAGGCGGCGGGCGAGGTTTGGATCGCAGCAAAATTCTGGCGCTTGAGCACTGGGTTCATGAGCACATTCAACCCAACCTGACGCTACTTTTCGATCTGCCGCTGGAAGTCGCCAGAGAACGCATCGCCCTGGCCAGCCGGGTACTGGATCGTTTCGAACAAGAACGGGCTGACTTCCATGAGCGAGTTCGTCAGGCTTATGTTGAGAGAGCGCACAACAACCCGACGCGGGTGCGTATCGTCAATGCCAACAGCGCCATTGTTGAAGTTCGCAAATCACTTGAACAAATAGTTTCATCTATCTGTTTATGAACGTTGTTTTATTACACCAATCTGTCTGGGATGGACTGCAAGGGAGGCGAGCACAATTACCCCACGCACTGTTGCTAGTTGGGCAAAAAGGGTTGGGTAAATATGAACTGGCGAAACAATTCGCCGCCAGCCTACTTTGCGAATCACCAGAAATGACGGGATTTGCTTGCGGTAAATGCCTAGCATGCAATTGGTACGCTCAGGGTAACCATCCTGATTTTCGTTTGCTCCAACCCGATGCTCTCAATGAAGATATTGAAGCAGAGGACGGCAAGAAAAAACTCAGCCAGCAAATAACAATTGACCAGGTTCGTGGGCTAGATGAATTTCTAACGGTCGGCACCCATCGTGGCGGATTACGTATCGTGATCGTAAATCCGACCGAAGCAATGAATCGAAGTACCGCCAACGCACTGCTTAAAACACTTGAAGAACCAGCGCCAAGTACATTGTTTTTATTAGTATCAAGCGAACCAATGCGCTTGCTACCGACGATACGCAGCCGCTGCCAGGTTGTTCCGGTACCAATCCCTAGCGCCAAGCGGGCAGCAAAAATTCTGGCTGAAGAAGGCTTGGCCGATGCCGGTCGCTGGTTGGCGCTGGCTGGTGGTTCACCCATTCTAGCTCTTGAGTTTTCCCGGTCTGGCGAAACTGCATGGCTGGAAACGCTGATCAAGCGACTATCAGCAGGCAAAGCAACAGACCCCTTACTGTTTGCCAGTGAAATTGAGAAATTAATCAAAGAAGGCAAAGGGAAACTATTATTGAAGCATGTAGTTGAGGCGCTTCAAAAATGGCTGGTTGATCTCACATTGGCAAAAAACACCATGCCCGTAAGATATTTTCTGCCACAAGCGACAACGATTTCCGGATTGGCTGATATGATCCCCGCCATGCGCCTGATAAATGCCTATCGTGACATGATTTCAACCCGCCAAGAATGCGAGCAGCCGGTTAATCCACGCCTGTTTCTTGAGGGTTTATTCTTGGATTACCGTGCTCTGTTTACCAGTTGATCACCGATGAGTGAAACGAAACCCGCCGCTGCGCAACGCCCCAGCGTTCTTTCGCTGAATATCAATTCAAAATCAGCGCTATACGCTGCTTTTATGCCTCATCTTAAAGGTGGCGGCATCTTCATTCCAACCACTCGCAGTTACAGCATTGGTGATGAAGTTTTCATGCTGTTGTCGCTTATGGATGATCCGGCAAAGCTGCCAATTGCTGGTGGTGTCGTTTGGATAACGCCCGCCGGGGCACAAAATGGTCGCGCGCAAGGCATTGGCGTCCATTTCAACAACGATGAAAGCGGCCAGGAAGCACGCCGCAAAATCGAAGGGCTGCTTGGCGGTGTATTGCAGTCAGCACGACCAACCCACACCCTGTAATCGACCACCTATGCTGGTCGACTCGCACTGCCACCTCGATTTTCCGGACCTCGTCACACGCTTGCCAGATGTTCTGGCAAATATGCGGACCAATCAGGTCAAGTACGCTGTTTGTATCGGCGTAAATCTTGAAGATTTTCCCAAAGTAATCTCCGTTGCAGAAAGCGCCGATCACCTATTTGCCACCGTTGGCGTGCACCCGGAATACACCGACTGTGTAGAACCCAGCGAAGAACAACTAGTCGATTTAGCCACGCATCCCAAAGTAATTGGCATTGGCGAAACCGGGCTTGATTACTATTGGCAAAAGGATAAGCCAGAATGGCAACGCCAGCGTTTCCGTACCCATATTAGTGCAGCGAAACAATGCGGCAAGCCATTAATCATTCACACCCGCGATTCATCAGAAGATGTCATAAGAATTCTTCAGGAAGAGGGCGCGGACGCAGTTGGTGGCGTCATGCACTGTTTTACAGAAAACTGGGAAGTAGCGAAACAGGCGCTCGATTTAGGCTTTTATCTATCGTTTTCAGGGATTGTTACCTTCAAAAATGCACTCATTGTTAAAGAGGTCGCGCAAAAATCACCGCTTGACCGTATTTTGATCGAAACAGACTCGCCATACCTCGCTCCAGCCCCACACCGTGGCAAACCCAATGAGCCATCCTACGTCCGCTTTGTCGCAGAAGAGATTGCACGCTTACGCCAGCGCACGACAGAAGAGATTGCTCAGGCAACAACCACCAATTTCTTTACCTTGTTCAAACACGCAAAACAGGCATGAAAAACATGAAAAAACAGCTGTGCACCGTAGCATTGGCCATTTGTATTCCAATGACGAGCCTCGCCGCAACTTACGATGACCTTCTGAACTCAGCCAAGATGGGCGACACACGCGATATCGCATTACTGATCCAAAAAGGCGCGTCAATCGACACCACCGATATCGATGGCAATACCTTACTAATGCTTGCCGCACGCGATGGTCACGCCGAGCTTGTTGAGTTACTCGTCAAACAACGTGCCAAAATAAATGCAATGAATGCAGCAGGTGATACGGCGCTTCGTCTAGCCGCATTCCGTGGCCACCTTAATGTGGTTGAAATACTTATCCGCGGTGGTGCCAACCTGAACAACACAGGTTGGAGCCCATTAGCTTACGCAGCATTTAGCGGCCACCTAGATATCGCAAAAGTACTCATCAAGGCAGGAGCAGATGTCAACGCAGCGAGTGAAAATGGAACTACGCCTTTGATAGCTGCATCGCGTGGTGCGCATATCGAAATCGTCAAACTGCTCATGGCAAACAAAGCCGATCTCAACAAGAAACTTCAGTCAGGTGAAACAGCAATCGATATCGCGTTAAAAAATCAAAATACTGATATTGCTGAATTGCTTCAGGCTGCGGGCGGAAAGTCTGGTAAATCAGTCACCATTGAGATCCAGTAGAAGGAATACGGCCGATTGAAAGGCCGTATTTTTAACCATCATAACTTCGCATAATTTGTATTATGTAAAGTTATGAAAGGAGAAATAAAGAATGATCAATTTAGATCCTCTTCCTTGATTGCAGGCATACGTAAAATCTGAATTCCTTCATCTAGCAACTCTTCGCACTCATCCTCAGTAGCCTGTCCACGTATAGCTCGCTCTGGCGCTTCGTTGTAGTGAATTTTTCGAGCCTCTTCAGGAAATGAAGTCCCCACATCTTCGCTGCTAGCGGCTATTGCTTTTACTAACTGGTGATACAAAGCCATCACTTGAGTTCCAGCAGGCATCACTGCGTTTCCGCTCTCCGAAGACGACCTTGAGCCATCGGCAACCTGAGGCTCTGTTCGATGCAAACCGATAGCAACTGCTGAAGGTATCCGACGCACATCATCGCTGTCACACTGAGGACAGCAAACCAGATGTCGACTCAACTGTGAATCGAAATCTGCTGCACTTTGAAACCACCCTTCAAATTGATGGTGGTTTTTGCAGCTGAGGTCGTAAATTATCATTTGATATCCTGGTGCCTGGGACGGGAATCGAACCCGTACACTCAATGAGCGAGAGATTTTAAGTCTCTTGTGTCTACCAATTTCACCACCCAGGCAGGGATTTCATTTTCATGAAGCCCCGAAGTGAAAAAGGGAAAGCGCCCTGCGCTTTCCCTTCGAATTTGGAGCGGCAGAAGAGTCTCGAACTCTCGACCTCAACCTTGGCAAGGTTGCG
>CAYRBE010000140.1:457-6426 GCA_964422345.1 uncultured Dechloromonas sp. | reverse complement strand
TCCAAGGGCTGGGGCGGGCAGGAAAACCGCACGATGAACGAACTGGTCACAATGCGCGACCGGGGGCATACGCTGGCCGTGGTCAGCCGCCCCGGGGCGCGGATTATCGACCGGGCTAAAGAGCTGGGTTTTGAGACTTTTGCGGTCGATATGCGCGGCGCGATTGATTTTCCAAACATGTTCCGTCTGCGTAGCGTCATCAAGCGTTTTGGTGCTGATATTGTCAATACGCACAGCGGGCGTGATACCCAACTGGCCGGTATGGCGGCACGGATGCTGAGCCAGCGGCCGCGCATCGTTCGGACCCGCCATTTGGCATTGCCGATTACCTCGAAATTTACTTACAGCGTACTGCCGGATCATGTCGTCACGGTGAGCAAGTACGTTGAAAACTATCTGGTTGAGGCCGGGGTGCCGCGTGCCGGGATTACGACCATTCCAACGGGTGTTGATTTCAGCCGTTATGACCGTTCCGCCGTGCAGGGTAATCTGCGTGAAGAATTGGGGCTTGCGGCAGATACGCTGTTGGTTGGCACTGTGGCTATTCTGCGTATAAAGAAGGGCCACAACGATATTCTTGATGCGGTGTCGTCTGTACTGCAACGTTTTCCCGACACACATTTTGTATTCGCCGGTGACGGACCGCAAACGGATAACCTAAAGCGACGAATAGTTGCCGAAAATCTCGGGGGGCACGTCCACATGTTGGGTTTGCGTCGGGATATTACTAATGTTCTGTCATCGCTCGATGCTTTCGTCCTGCCGACTCACCAGGAAGCCTTGGGTACAGCTTTTATTGAAGCCGGAGCGATGGGTTTGCCGTCGGTGGCTACCAATGTTGATGGTGTGCCCGAAGTAGTGCAGGATGGTATGACGGGACTGTTGGTAGCACCAAACGATGGCAGTGCAGTGAGTGAGGCGATTTGTTCCCTGCTGGCTGATCCGACTTATCGGCAAGAGATGGGGGCGAATGCGGCCGAGTTTGTGCGCCGTAAGTGCTCGCGCGAAATCATGGCGCAGGACATGGAGAAACTCTACCAAGACCTGCTTGAGCATGATGAAAGCCGCTAAGGCACTACCGATCCTGATGTACCATCACGTCAGTCCGAATCCTGGGCTGGTGACAGTTTCTCCTGCAGCCTTTCGTTCGCACATGGCAGCATTGGCAAAGGCAGGATGGAAGACAGCCGGATTGCAAGTGGTCGAAGCATTTTTCGCCGGTGAGCCCATACCGGAAAAGACCTGTATCGTAACTTTTGACGATGGCTATCTGGATAACGGGGTGCATGCTGCACCCGTTCTCGCCGAATTTGACATGAAGGCGGTGGTCTTCACGGTGACCGGCTGGATGGGGGATGGTGAGCCTCGTTTGGGCTGTCACGAAACTCCGGATCACCGTGAATGCAAAAAACGGATTGCAGCTGGCGATGCTGATAGTGTGATCTTGCGTTGGTCTGAGGCGGAGCGTTTTCAGGCTGAAGGGGTGTTCGAATTTCATTCGCACACTCATTCCCATACGCGTTGGGACAAAACGATTGTTGATCCGGTGGCCAGAAAATTGGCATTACTCGCTGATCTCAATGATTCCCGGGAGGTACTGCAGCGGCGACTGGGCATTAAAAGCCGACATTTGTGCTGGCCGCAAGGCTATTTTGATTCGCAGTACATCGAGTCTGCGAGATGCGCAGGATTTGATCATCTCTATACGACGGTGCCAACGATTAATCGCCCCTCAATGCTGACTGACCGGATCGCTCGTTTTGTGACCAAGGAACGACCAGGTAAATGGTTGGAGCAACGTACTCGCTTGTACGCCAGTCCGCTTTTCGGAACTTTGTATAGCTGGATAAAGCGCTAATAAGATGGATATTCCGGGGCTACAGTTTGTGCTTGAGCGCTATGTGCGCCGTGCTGTTGTTCGTGATCCGGTGCTGCCGCTTAATCGAGAGGCAGTTCGCTCGGCGCGGCGGGTTTTGGTGGCGGTTACGACAGGGATGGGTGATCTGATCCTAGCTTCACCGGTGATTGAAGCATTACGTGCGGCTCTACCCGATGCTGAAATCGCTCTTTTTTGTCGTGCGCCGTGGGCTCCATTGTTTGGTTACGATCCCAGAATTAATTCAATCATTCATTACCACGGTAAGTCTAGGCGATTTTTCCGGACTGTTGCTGCGTTGCGCCACTTTGCTCCTGATCTTGTCGTTGCGCCTCATATCAATGATCCGGACGTACTGCCATTGCTTTATCTTTCAGGAGCACGGCAAGTCGTTCGCGTGCCTTGGGGAACGACTCGGTTTCCTGAATTGCTTTCGAATCGGGATGATCCAGCGCAGCGAGAGTCAGTACGCGGATTGCACGTTGTGGATGAGCGGCTAAGGCTTATCGAGGCCTTGGGTTTGCCTGTTGTCAGCCGTATTCCGCGGGTAGTTGCGCCGCCGCAAACAGAGATGCAGCGTGAGCAGGTTATGGCGGCCACAGGAACCACTCAGTACGCAGTACTCCATGTGTTTTCAGCCGACGTTTATCGAACCATTCCGGCGGAGTTGGCGCGCAATTGTTTGCGTGAACTAAGTGAAAAATATCCCAATATTGCTTGGGTGCTGACCGGCTCAGTTGCAGATCGTGCAGCACTGGAAGAGATCGCATTCGGTTGCGGGTCAAAGATTTGGGTTGCCGCAGGTGAGCTTTCGATTGATCAGAGTGCGGCTTGTTTGTCCCAGGCGCTTGCGGTGATCTCTCCCGATACCGGTACGTTACATCTGGCGGCGGCGCTTGATCGTCCGGTTCTGGCTTTGTATTCGCCGACGCGTGAGGCAGCAACACGGGCGCAGGTAGTTGGGCCGCGCACGCTAACCTCACTCAGCCGGGTACTGGAGGTTCCATCAGTTTGTGATCCTTGTGTGGGTCGTCGCTGTCCACATCGTCCAGTCAAATGTCTACAGGCCTTTCAAGTGAACGATATCGTTGCCGCATTTGGGCAAATAATTGACCCCGGATTGTGCTTAAAATGAAAATTGCATTCATCGACGTAACGACTACCGTCTTTTTCGGTGGTATTCAAACAGCCGTCTGGGAGCTGACCAAAACGTTGGCTGACATGGGCCATGAGGTTACAGTATACGGTGGAGAGGGCAAGGTTCGTCCCGAATTGGGAGGGCGTCGAGTCATCGTGCGGACCTATCCATTTACTCCCCGTGAACGTTTTCCCAATTTCGGGACACGTTTTCGCAAGCTTGCAGAGCGTCTGAGTTTTGCCCGTCAAGCCAGAGCTGATGTTGTAGCGGCTGGTCACGATTGGGTTGTGCTGACCAAACCGTTCGATTTTTTTTGGCCACGCCTGATGCCAAAAGGCTGCGCGACGCGATTCGCGTTCATGAGTGGTGGAACAGATTTTTTCCGGGGTGACCGTTGGCTGGTCAGGCGAGTTGAGTCGTTGGTCGCCTGCAGTCATTTCAATGCGCAGCAAAATTACAGTCTGTTCAAACGACCCGTGAAGGTCATGTTTAACGGTGTTAATGTTGATACGTTTTGCCCGGAATGCCGCGATCCGCAATTGCGTTTGTCGCTGGGCTTTTCCGCGGACGACATCGTTTTTGTATTTGCTGGGCGAATTGTCGGCTTGAAAGGGATCGCAATACCGGTGCAGGCTCTTGCCTCACCTTTGTTGCGTGATTGCCCGGTCAAACTACTTGTAATTGGCGACGGTGATGCATTGGGTAGCCTCAAGAATTTGGCCGGTCGCCTAGGTGTGGCCGGGCAGGTAGTGTTCCATCCAGGGGTGCCACATCATGCCTTGCCGCAGTATTATGCAAGCTCAGATGTTGGTATTTTCCCCAGCCTTGGCGAAGAAGCTTTCGGAATCGCCGTAGCTGAGGCCATGGCCTGTGGGTTGCCTGTGGTGGCCAGCCATAGCGGTGGTATGCCCGAAGTGGTCGGTAATGAAGGTAATTGCGGCCAGTTATTTGCTTTGGGCGATATAGAAGCATGTGCCGAGGCAATGGCTGAGTTGTGTGCAAGTGCGGACGCACGGGTAAAAATGGGGCGGGCAGCACGGCAAAGGATCGCCAGTCAGTTTACTTGGACCCTCGCAACGCAGCGCTTGCTTAAGGCCATGCCGTTATGAAATGCCAGCGGGTTCTCGTTTCTTATCATTTCGGGCCGCATGCAAACCCGCTCGGCGAGCAGATCAGCTGTGCTTTGGAGCGAATGGGACTGACCGTAGCCCGTTTTGATTCAGGTGTGCCGCGCTCGTCATGGGATATTCCCAAACGTCTTGTGAAAAGTCTGTCCAAATTGGTCGGGCAAAAGAAAAAACTGGCTCAACACTGGGAGCGGACGAACGAGTTGAGTACCGCAAGGAGCTTTCGTCAGGCGGCACTATCGTTTAAGCCGGATCTGCTGCTTGTCGTGCGGGGAGAACCGATTGATCCGATAGTCGTTGCCGAACTGAAATGTTTGCTAGGTGCCAAGGCCGTACTTTGGTGGGTGAAGACCATGCGTTGGCAGAGCCTGATGGAGCGGGATGGTGGGCTGTTCGACTCAATTCTGACGATACATCCGCGCCTAGTTGATGATTCGACTGACTACCTGCCGGCATTTGCCCTAGACCGTGAGCGTTATTTCCCTCCCGCTGTTCGCGATGTGCGTTGGCCTTTGCTATTTGTCGGTTGCTGGAGCGAGCGCCGTCAATCGTATCTTGAGGCAATTGCCGATATGCCGGTGTCGATCATCGGGCCGAATTGGCGTAAACGTTTGGCAGCAGGGCATTCTTTACAGGCTCGGATCGTCACCGACTGGGTGGCTGACAAGGCGCTGGCTGATTGCTATCGCCAGGCAGCGATTGTTATCGATATCGGGCAGATTGACCGCCGTGTGGATGAAGGAGTGACCATGCGTGTCGCTGACGTGCCTGCATGTGGAGCAATCTTGGCAACCGAGTTGGCTAGTGGTGTTAGCGAGTATTTTCGACCCGATGCCTTGGTGACGTTTGATTCACCCGCCGACTTACGGCAGCAACTTGGTGAGTTGCTGAATTGTCCAGATCAAATGGCAGCGATGGTTGCGCGTGCTACGGTGGACGTGCAAAAACTTCCGACTTTCGATGACCGCGCCCGGCAGATTCTTTTGCTTGCTGGATTTTCTTTTTGAAGCGAATAGCGATGAACCACCTTGTAAAGTCTGATCAACTCGATTCGCCTGCTATAACCAAAGGTGGTTGGGTGGAGTGGCCCTTGCTCATCTACTTTATGTTGCATTTTTTTCCGCCGTTGCCCGCGGCGCTACCAAATATTTGTCTGTTGCTGTCTGTTGTTGGCGTGTGGTTTCGTTTCCGTGAAGAGCCGATGCTTGCTGTCAAGCGTTTAACACATCCTGTCCTCTGGCTCTGGCTGTTATTGGTTGTAATCCTTGGTTTAAGCATCTTTCAGGTGCCGGCGGAACTTCAGGCAGAAAGCTGGCAGCGCTATATTAAGGATATCGCCAAGGGGAGTTTGTTTGGTGCCGTCCTCCTATTACATGTTGATAGTGCTGCCAAGGTCCGACGCTTGATGTTGGCTGGGGTAATAGCACCAGGGTTGATGCTGGCCCACTATCTCTATTCGACTTGGCAGATAACTCAGGCGACAGGTACTTTCCCTGTTCAGCGGGATTATCTCTATTGGTTACTGTTGTATTTCCCTTTTACCGTTGCTGTCTTTTTTGCTATGCCCCGCTGGCGTTTTCCGGCCAGTGTTGTGGCGGTTGGTATCGTTGCACTGGCCGTTACGACAGGCTTCCGTGGTGCCATGCTCAGCCTGTTTATCATGTTGGTTTGTTTTGTTGTGTTTCGCGGTGCTTGGCGTCTCTTCCTAGGGGTCTTACTCATCTCTGTACTTAGTGTTGCCTGGCTCGCCGTCCAACACCCTGAGCAGGGGGGGTATGCGCTGCAGAAGCTTGGGCGGGAACATCAGGATCGACTGGGCGAAGATGAT